>NZ_JASJSI010000122.1:0-12101 GCF_030237085.1 Stenotrophomonas maltophilia group sp. Smal32 | reverse complement strand
CACCCTCAGCGGGCAATTTGGGAAAAGACCCCTACACCCAACTCCAAGCCCCCTCCGGGCCCCCCCCCCCACCCCCAGGCCCCGCCCCCCCCCCCCCCGCCCGCCCCCCGGGGCGGGCCCGCGGCCCAGGGCCCCCGGGCCCGCCCCCCCGCGGGGCCCCCGCCCCCCCACGCGGGCGGGCGCCCCCCCGGGGGGCCGGCTTATGCTGGGACGCAGCCGAGCATGGGCTCGGCTCTACAACGGTGAACGGCGCTGCCGCCACTGTTCGCGCGACTGGCCCCAGATCTGCATCGGCTTGTCGTTGTACGGCGGCGGCAGTTCGCCCATCCGCAACAGCGTGCTGCCGAGCTTGCGCGCGACCGCCCGCGAGTTGTCGTTGTTCTCGGCGATGGTATGGACCACCTCGACCCAACCCAGCGTGTCGAAGGCCCAGTCGATCGCCGCCACGGCAGCTTCCGGCGCATAGCCCCGGCCCCAGCTGGCATGACGGATGCCCCAACCCACCTCGGTACCCGGCCAGTCCTGCGGTTGCCAGGGGCCCAGCCGCCCGATCCAGTCTCCGCTGGATTTCTCGATCACGCTGAACATCGAGAAGCCGAACAGCTGCCAGGCGCCGGCCAGGCTGCAGAAACCGCGCCATGCCACCGACGCCGGTTGCACGCCACCCAGGGTGCGCATCGTTTCCTCGTCGGCGCAGAACGCCAGGTAAGGTTCGTAGTCCTCGCGCAGCAGCGGGCGCAGGATCAGGCGCTCTGTTTCGATGCGCAGGTCGAAGATGCTCATGCCGACTCCATGTCGAAGGGGCCACCATGATGGTGGATTCCGCGTCCACACGGATGAATGCCCGCGCTCACAAAAGAACGGGCCGGCATGAGCCGGCCCGTCGGGTACAGCAGGGGGTGTTCTGGATTACTGGCGCGTGGCCGCAGTGGCGCCGGCAGCGGCGGTCTGCGTGACCAGCTGGCCATCGACCACCGGCAGGCGATCGCTGGCCGGCTTGTTGTCCATGCGCACCGTCTTCTCGGCGCCGTCGTAGCGGTAGGTCACGTTGTACCCCTTCACCACGTCATTGGTGCCCATGGCGATGCGGTTGCCCGGCTTGCTGGCCATTCGCATGGTGCCGGTGGTGCCGTCCTCGTTGAGGTAGGTCACGTTGTAGCCGGTAACACGGCTCGACTCGGAGGTGGCGGTCTCGGTGTGGCACTGGCGCTCGGTACGGTTGACCACGCGGCCACCCACGTGGCGCTTGTCGATCTGGTTGCCGATGAAGCCACCGGCCACGGCACCGGCGGCGGTCGCGGCCTTCTTGCCGTTGCCACCGCCAACCTGGTTGCCGAGCAGGCCGCCGACCACCGCGCCGACCACGGTGCCGCCGACATTGCCGTCACGCTCCGGCAGGCGCTCCTGCACGGTCACGTCCTGGCAGACCTCGTGCGGGGTCTGGGTGGTGGAGGTCTCGCGCACGGCATCGGTGCCGATCACGGTGGCGTAGGCCTTCTGCTTCTCGGTGATCGGGTCGACCTTCAGCACGTCGGCATATTCCAGCCCGCGCGGCGCAGACGGGTCGAGCTTGTCACCACGTGCGCCATCGTCAACGGCGTTGCCGTCAACCAGGCGTGATTCACCGTTGGGGGTTCCGGCGCTGATGGAATCTGGCGATTTGTCGCCGCTCTTCATGAAGGCGGCGGTGGCGATGCCACCGACCAGCAGCGCGCCCGCTGCGACCAGGACAGTTGTAGTTGTGCTTTTCATGACCTGCTCCTTGCGGACCATCCGCAACGTTCTCGGGCCAGATTGCAGCATGCACTGCCTGAACGGAATCTCCACATTTCCTGCTCATTCCTGTAACCCATTCAGCATCGGGAAATGCTGGGCCCGTGGTAGCGTTTGCATATTCCCCAGGAGGATCCACGCCATGGCCAACCCGATGCTGCTGCCGGTACTGCAGTGGGCCCGCCGGCTGCGCTACCCCACCCTGTTCAAGCTCACCGCCGGCCTGTTCGTACTGACCCTGTTCATCCCCGACCCGATCCCGTTCGTCGACGAACTGGTACTGGGCTTCGGTACCCTGCTGCTGGCCAACTGGAAGAGCCGCAATACCGTCCCGGCCCCGCCGCCGCTGGAACAGCGTTGACCCCGCTGGTCGACAGCCACTGCCATCTGGATGCCAGTGAATTCGATGCTGACCGCACGGCGGTGATCGAGCGCGCAGGCGCCGCAGGCGTGCGCGAGCAGGTGGTACCGGCCGTCACCGCCGCCAGCTGGCCGAAGCTGCGCGAGGTCTGCCGGCAGGCACCGGGGCTGTACCCGGCTTACGGCCTGCATCCGATGTTCCTGACCGAGCACCGGCCCGAGCATCTGCCGCTGCTGCGCGAGTGGATCGAGCGCGAACGACCGTGTGCGATCGGCGAATGCGGGCTCGATTTCTTCGTCGAGGGATTGGACGCAGAGGCACAGCAGGCGTACTTCATCGGCCAACTGGAACTGGCCCGCGAGTTCGAGCTGCCGGTGATCCTGCATGCGCGACGCGCGGTGGACGCAGTGATCGCCGCGATCCGTCGCATCGGCGGCCTGCGTGGCGTGGTGCACAGCTTTTCCGGCAGCCCGGAACAGGCCGCGCAACTGCATCGGCAAGGCTTCCTGCTTGGTCTTGGCGGTCCACTGACCTACGAACGCGCGCAACGGCTGCAGCGCCTGGTGCGCGGGATGCCGCTGGAACAACTGCTGCTGGAAACCGATGCACCGGATCAGCCCGATGCCGGCATCCGCGGCCAGCGCAACGAACCGGCGCGGTTGGCGGTCATCGCCCGCCACGTGGCCGCACTGCGCGGAATGGATGTTGAAGCCGTGGCACATGCCACGACTGAGAACGCGCGCCGATTGTTCGGCCTGCCAGCCATCTGACGGTCGTGCCGGCCGCTGGCCGGCACGCCATCCGGTAGGTGCCGACCTCGGCCGGCACGATCCATCAGGCCTCGCTGGCCTCAGCCACCCCGGCCTTCACCTTCTTCGGCTCCAGCAGCATTTCCAGCGCCTTGCCCACCGCAGCGAACGCGAACGCTCCGGTGATGTGCGTTGCCGCACCGAGGCCTGCGCCGCAGTCCAGCTTCAGTGCTGCATCCGCACCCAGGTTCGGACGGATGCCGCAGACGCTGCCATCGGCCTGCGGATACTTCACGTTTTCCAGCGAGTACACCGCCGGCACGCCAAAATAGCGCTTGGCGTTCTTCGGGAAATTGAACTCGCTGCGCAGCTTCTTGCGGATCAGCGCCAGCATGGCGTCATGCTCGGTGCGAGAGACATCGCGGATCCGCACCAGGGTCGGATCGGTGCGACCACCGGCAGCCCCCACGGTCAGCAGCGGCAGCTTGCGGCGACGGCACCAGGCGATCGTCTCGACCTTGACCCGGAAGCTGTCGCAGGCATCGATCACCAGATCGAATCCACGGTCCAGCAACTCGGCCATGTTGGACACGGTCAGGAACGCCTGGACGGCATCGACCTCGATGTCCGGGTTGATCGCGCGGCAGCGCTCTGCCATTGCCTCGGCCTTGTTGCGGCCGTAGTTGCCCTCCATCGCCGGCAGCTGCCGGTTGGTGTTGGACACGCAGATGTCATCGGCGTCGATCAGGGTCAGGTGGCCGACCGCCGAACGCGCCAGCGCTTCCACCACCCACGAGCCGACCCCGCCCATGCCCACCACCGCCACGCGGCTGCCCTGCAGGCGCTCAAGCGCACCTACGCCATACAGCCGTTCGATGCCGGCGAAGCGTTGTTTGACCTGTTCGTTCATCCGGCTATTTTAACGTGCAGGCGTCAGCGCCTACAGCGCGCCGGCATCGAACCCACCGTTGCACGCCCGGAGAGCCCGCCATGAACGCCAGCCCGCCCCGCCGCCCGTCCACTGCCCATCGCTACCTGTTCGTGCTGTGCCTGGGCCTGCTGATCGGCCTGGTTGCCACGGTCATGGTCGGCCGCGCCCTGCAGGCCCGCCGCGACCCGTTCCCGGACAGCCTGATGCAGGTGATGCAGCGGCAATCGCAGCTGCTGCAGCAGGCCCAGCAGCAGAACCGCTGCAGCCTGGCCGACAGCGTGCCGCGGCTGCAGGCCCTGCGCCTTCTGTCCAACGACCTCGACCTGGCCTTTCCCGGGCTGAAGGACAATAGCCGGTTCCAGCAGCACGCCAGCCAGCTGCGCGGCAACCTCAACGCCGCGCTGGCGGCGCCGCCCAGTGACTGCACCGCCTTGGCCAAGGTGGTGGAAACCGTGCAGGCCGACTGCCGGGCCTGCCACCAGGACTTCCGCTGACGCGCATTCATCCTGTAGCCGGGCAAGCCACGCCTGGTTGGCACCTTGTTCACGTTCGAAAGGAGAGGATTCGTCCACCCTGCTGCATGACGCAGTACCCACCCAACGCACCCGCCTTCACGGCCAGGAGACGCCCCATGAAGATCCAGCTCATTGCCGCCAGCGCCATCGCTACCCTCGCCCTGGCTGGCTGTGCCACCTCGCCCGGCTACGGTGGCGGTGGTTACAACAACGGCTACAACAATGGCGGCTACGGCAACAACGGCGGTTACAATCAGGGCCGTTGCGCCGACTGTGGCATCGTCACCCGCATCAACACCGTGCCCTCGGGCCGCACCGCGCCCAGCGCGACCGGCGCCATCCTCGGCGGCATCGTCGGTGCCGTGGCCGGCCATGAGATCTCCGATCACACCGGCGGCAGCCGTGGCAACAAGAACATCGCCGCAGCCGCAGGCGCGGTCGGCGGTGCGCTGGCGGGCAACCAGATCCAGAAGAACGTCACCAGCGATACCTACGACATCAGCGTGCGCATGGATGATGGCCGCACCATCGTGGTCAACCAGCGCGACCTCGGCGGCATCCGCGAAAACACCTATGTGCGCGTGGTCAACGGCAAGGTCATCCTGCGCTGACCTGCACCGGGCCGACGGCAAAGAAAAAGGCCCGCTTGCGCGGGCCTTTTTCATGTGACGGCTTGCAGCGCGATCAGGTCGGCTGCACGGCGTCGGCCTGCAGGCCCTTCTGGCCCTGCACGACGGTGAAGGTGACCTTCTGGCCTTCCTTCAGGCTCTTGAAGCCCTGGGTCTGGATGGCACGGAAGTGCACGAACACGTCTTCGCCGTTTTCACGGCTGATGAAGCCGAAGCCCTTTGCATCGTTGAACCACTTGACGGTACCGGTCTCGCGATCAGACATCTCACTAACTCCCTGGTGACTCTCTCTTGTTGTAGGAAACGCCTGGTGGGCGGCTGACAAGCAAGGGGGAAGCGAGGTGCATCGATGCAGCGGATCGGGAAGATCTTGCTTCATCAGGCCACGATCCACGGTGACCTTGCCAAGCTCAGCGACTGCAACTTAACCCGCCCAAAACGAAAAAGCAACTGGCAAAATCTTTCACTGTCAACCCCAAAACGGCCACCATACGGGACAGCATGGGACTCTCATTCATCTTATATCTGCTAGCGGTCATTTTCGTCCTTGTCGGCATCGCCGGAATCATCCTGCCGGCCCTGCCCGGCATCCCGCTGGTGTTCATCGGACTGCTGCTGGCAGCGTGGGCGGACGGCTTCGCCCAC
The DNA here is from genome assembly GCF_030237085.1 of Stenotrophomonas maltophilia group sp. Smal32. Lineage (NCBI taxonomy): Bacteria > Pseudomonadati > Pseudomonadota > Gammaproteobacteria > Lysobacterales > Lysobacteraceae > Stenotrophomonas > Stenotrophomonas maltophilia group sp. Smal32. Next base: position 6,498 of record NZ_JASJSI010000122.1, on the reverse strand, counting down.
GTTGGTTGGCCGACCCTGGTTGCGCTGGGGGTACTGACCCTGCTCTCGTTGCTGGTGGACGTGCTGGCCACCGTGGTGGGGGCGCAGCGGGTCGGTGCCAGCCGCAAGGCACTGTGGGGAACCTTCGTCGGCAGCATCGTCGGCCTGTTCTTCATGCCGATCGGCCTGTTCGCCGGCCCGTTGATCGGCGCCCTGCTGGGCGAGTACTGGCACACCCGCGAACTGGGGCGCTCGACCAAGGTAGGCCTGGCCACATGGCTTGGCATCCTGCTCGGCCTGGCGCTGAAGCTGGCGGTGGTGATCGCGATGCTGGGGCTGTTTGCGTTCGCCTGGTTCCTGTGACCAACCTCTCCTTCACGCCACGCGCACGCGGTGGCCGTGCATAAACCGTGGGGGCTGGCCGTGATCCGGTGCAGCCTCCACACTGTGCGATTCCCGTATTCACCGAAGGGCCTGCTGCAATGACCCTGTCTCCGCTGCTTCCCCGCTTCGCGCCGCTGGCGCTGGCATTGGCCAGTGCGCCACTGGCCGCGCAGGAGTTCGCGCCCAGTGCCGACGCCTCGCCGGCCGCGTGCGCGGCAATTACCACCGACGCTGCCCGCCTGGCCTGTTATGACCGCCAGTTCGGGCGTACCCCGCAGGCCACCGCCGAGGCCGACGCTGCGGCCGAGGCAGCCGCGCAGGCCCGTCGCGAAGAACGCCAGACTGCACGCGTCAGCCAGGGCGAAGAGAAACTGCGCGAGCGGGTCAGTGACCTGTTCCGCCCAGCGGCCCCTGACAGCGCACTGGCCAATGCCGGCCGTGGCTCGCTGCTGGACAGCCGCTGGGAGCTGGCCGAAGACTCCAAGCTCGGCCCGTTCCAGCTGCGCGCCTACAAGCCGGTGTACCTGTTGCCGGCGTTCTGGACCAGCGACCGCAACACCACGCCGCACTCGCCGAACCCGGCCAACACGGTCACCACGCCGCAGGTGCTGGACAGTGCCGAACTGAAATTCCAGATCAGCTTCAAGACCAAGATCGCCGAGAACCTGTTCGGCGACAACGGCGACATCTGGGCCGGCTACACCCAGAGCTCGCGCTGGCAGGCCTACAACGGCGAGGATTCGCGCCCGTTCCGCGAAACCAACTACGAGCCGGAAGTGATGATGGTGTTCCGCAATGGCTACTCGATCGGTGGCTGGCGCGGGCGCATGACCGGCATCGCGCTGAACCACCAGTCCAATGGCCGCGCCGACCCGCTGTCGCGCAGCTGGAACCGGGTGATGCTCAACATCGGCCTGGACCGTGAGAACTGGGCGCTGGTGCTGCGCCCCTGGTACCGCATTCCCGAGACCCGCAGCGACGACAACAACCCGGACATCGAGGATTACATGGGCCGCGGTGATGCGACCCTGACCTGGAACCGCAACGGCCATGAGGTCTCGCTGATGGCGCGCCACTCGCTGCGCACCGGCAGCCGCTCGCACGGTGCCCTGCAGCTGGATTACGGCTTCCCGATCAGCAACCTGCTGCGCGGCCATGTACAGGTGTTCGACGGCTACGGCGAAAGCCTGATCGACTACAACCACAAGGCCACCTACGTGGGCGTGGGCGTATCCCTGCTGGAGTGGTTCTGATGCACGTGACGATCTGGCACAACCCGGCCTGCAGCAACTCGCGCGGCGCACTGAAGCTGATACGTGATGCGGGCTTCGAGCCGGTGGTGGTCGACTACCTGGACAGCCCGCCGGACGTCGCCGCGCTGCGCCAGGTGCTGGCCGAATCCGGGCTGGACGCGCAGGCGCTGGTGCGCAGCAAGGAAGCGCAGTTCACCGAACTGGGCCTGGAAGATGCGGACGAGGCCAGGCTGCTGGCGGCGATGGCCGAACACCCGCGGCTGATCAACCGCCCCGTGGTGCGCACCGACAAGGGCACGCGCCTGTGCCGTCCACCGGAAACGGTGCTGGAGATCCTGTAACCCGCACCGCTCTGGTAGAGCCGAGCCATGCTCGGCTGCGCTTCGCGTGCAACCCGTGAATGCAGCCGAGCATGGGTCGGCTCTACAGAACGGCTACAGCCAGTCGGTGATGCCTTCGCGGCGATACACCTCGGCGAACGCCGGGCGCGCCTTCATCGACGCGGCGTGCGCCTTCAGTACCGGCCAGGTGTCGCTGGGTTTGGGCATGTTGCGCGACCAGCGCATCAGCATCACCAGCATGTAATCGACCACGCAGGGCGTGGCGCCCAGCAGGTAGGGACCATGTGACTGCAGGTGCGTGGCGACATGCTGCCAGGCCGCTTCAAGGCGCTGACGTGCCATCTCGCGGCTGGCCTCGACGTTCGCCTCGCCCGCCACCTCGTTCGGATAGAACCAGGCACGGTAGGCCGGCTGAAGCGTATTGGCGCACCAGAACATCCAACGATAGGCATCGGCGCGCTGCGGTGTACCCACCGCGGGCAGCAGGCCGGCGTCCGGATGGCGATCGGCCAGATACAGCGCGATGGCCGCCGCTTCAGTCAGCACCAGGCCATCGATCAGCAGTGTCGGCACCACACCGGCCGGATTGAGCGCCAGGTACTGCGCCGACTTGTGCTCGCGCGTATCGAAATCCAGCAGCACCAGTTCATGCTCGATGCCCAGCTCGATCAGCAGCCAGTGCACAACCAGGGCGGCGGTACTGGTCGAACCATACAGCGTGGTGCTCATGCGGAAGATCCTGTGCAGGTGGATCAGCCGATTATGCGCCCACGCGCGCGATCGTTGCTCAGCCGCAGCTGCTCATGCAGGAATCCCGGCGTTCGCCACAGGACATCATCGGTGCGCGCATCGTGCAGTCATGCGCCTTCAGTTCGCAGGCACGGCGCAGGTCCGGGTTGTCCACGTCCTTGCAACGCTTGTCCGGCGCCGGCACCACCTGCTGCTCGCAATTGCCCTGGCGGCTGCCGAGGGAGTCATTCTGCGCCATGCAGCTGCGATAGCCGGCCTGGCACTGCACACGGCATTGCGCCGATGCGGGGAAATCCGCGCCTTCGTACGACGCAGGGGTGCTGCAGCCGGCCAGGGCCAGCAGCACGCCTACCACGATGAATCGATGCAGGGCCATGGACACGTCCTGTGCGAGCGTGCGCCGACCGTAGCAGAGTAACCGCTACAGGAGCGTTAATCCTTCTGCCCACACAACAACGGCGCCACACGGGCGCCGTTTCCTGGTCCGCGGCGGAAGGCTTACTCCACCACTACCGGAATCTTGCCGATGCGGGCCTGCCATTCGCGCGGGCCGGTCTTGTGCACCGACTCGCCGGTGGAATCAACCGCCACGGTCACCGGCATGTCCTGCACGGTGAACTCGTAGATCGCTTCCATGCCCAGGTCGGCGAAGCCGACGACCTTGGCCGCCTTGATCGCCTTGGACACCAGGTAGGCCGAACCACCGACGGCCATCAGGTAGGCCGACTTGTTGTCACGGATCGCCTCGATGGCCGCCGGGCCGCGCTCGGCCTTGCCGACCATGCCCAGCAGGCCGGTCTGCTCCAGCACCTGGCGGGTGAACTTGTCCATGCGGGTCGCCGTGGTCGGACCTGCCGGGCCCACCACTTCATCGCGCACCGGATCGACCGGGCCGACGTAGTAGATGAAGCGCCCCTTCAGGTCGACCGGCAGTTCCTCGCCCTTGTTGAGCATGTCGACCATGCGCTTGTGCGCGGCGTCGCGGCCGGTCAGCAGCTTGCCGTTGAGCAGCAGGGTCTGGCCGGGCTTCCAGCTGGCCACGTCTTCCGGGGTGATCGTGTCCAGGTCCACTCGGGTGCCCTTGGACGCGTCGTAGGTCAGCTTCGGCCAGTCTTCCAGCGACGGCGGGTCCAGCATCACCGGGCCGCTGCCATCCAGCGTGAAATGCGCATGGCGGGTCGCAGCGCAGTTCGGAATCATCGCCACCGGCAGGTTGGCCGCGTGGGTCGGGTAATCGTTGATCTTGATGTCGAGCACGGTGGTCAGGCCGCCCAAGCCCTGGGCGCCAATGCCCAGGGCGTTGACCTTCTCGTACAGCTCCAGGCGCAGCTCTTCGATGCGGTTGGAGGCACCACGGGCCTGCAGCTCGGTGATGTCGATCGGCTCCATCAGCGCTTCCTTGGCCAGCAGCATCGCCTTCTCGGCGGTGCCACCGATGCCGATGCCAAGCATGCCCGGCGGGCACCAGCCAGCGCCCATGGTCGGCACGGTCTTCAGCACCCAGTCGACGATCGAGTCGGACGGGTTGAGCATGGCGAACTTGGTCTTGGCTTCCGAACCACCGCCCTTGGCGGCCACGATCACATCGACCGTGTTGCCCGGCACCACCTTCACGTTCACCACGCCCGGGGTGTTGTCCCTGGTGTTGATGCGCTTGCCGGCCGGATCAGCCAGCACCGAGGCGCGCAGCTTGTTGTCCGGGTGCATGTAGGCGCGGCGCACGCCTTCATTGGCCATGTCTTCCACGCCCATGGTGGCGTCGTCCCAGCGCACGTCCATGCCGATTTCCAGGAACACGGTGACGATGCCGGTGTCCTGGCAGATCGGACGGTGGCCTTCGGCGCACATGCGCGAATTGATCAGGATCTGGGCCATCGCTTCCTTCGCGGCCGGCGACTCCTCGCGCTCATAGGCGGCGGCGAGGTTCTTGATGTAGTCGACCGGGTGGTAGTACGAGATGTACTGCAGCGCGTCGGCGATGGACTGGATGAGGTCTTCCTGCTTGATCGATGTCACGGCTTGCTCGCTTGCTCGAGGCTGGCGGGGGTAATCCACCCATTTTACCCCCTCCCCCGGCCGCAGGGTGGTAGTGCCGGCCGCTGGCCGGCAAGATCTGACCATGGCCCCCTGTCACGCCACGCGCCGCTGCGGCGTCCTTGCCTACATGAACGCCGAAACCGCTTTCCAGACCCACCGCCCGCGCCTGATGGCGCTGGCCTACCGCCTGCTCGGCAGCCGCGCCGACGCCGAAGACGTGGTCCAGGATGCCTGGCTGCGCTGGTCCGGCGCCGATCCGACCGGGGTCCGCGATGCCGAGGCCTGGCTGGTCACCACCACCACACGACTCGGCCTGGACCGCCTTCGTGCCGCCAAGCGTGAGCGCGCGCACTACGTCGGCCCCTGGCTCGCGGAGCCGCTGGCAGTCACGCTGGAGCCCGATCCTGCGCCCGACCCGGCCCAGCTGCACGCGCTGGCCGACGATGTCTCGGTCGCCTTCCTGACCCTGCTTGAGCAGCTGGGCCCTGAAGAGCGCGCCGCTTTCCTGCTGAAGGAAGCCTTCGACCACGACTATCGCGAGATCGCCGACCTGATCGGCCACAGCGAGGCCAACTGCCGGCAGCTGGTGCACCGAGCGAAACAGCGCCTGCAGTCCGGGCGGCCCCGCTTCAACGCCGACGCCAGCCAGCACCGGCAGTTGCTGGCGCGCTTCATGGATGCTTCGCAACGTGGCGACAGCGAGGCGATCCAGGCTCTGCTGCACACCAACGCGTTGCTGGTGTCCGACGGCGGCGGCGTGGTCACCGCGGCAGTGCGTCCACTGCTGGGCGCCGAGCGCATCGGCCGCCTGTTCTGGGCGATCGCACGTCGTGGCGCGGTGCATCCAGCGCAGCTGGGCTACGTCAACGGCGAGCCGGCGATCCTGCGTTTCATCGGCGACCGCCTGCACTCAGTCACCACCATCGAGGTGGTCGATGGCCGTATTGCCAATGTGTACAGCGTGCTGAATCCGGAAAAGCTGCCGGATGTTGTCACGCGCGGCGACGGTACGGCGTCCTGGTAGTGAAAGGCGGCCACTGTGGCCGCCGTGGAGCCGAAAATGTCCGACCACGCCTCTCCCCGCGTTCCGTACACCCGCCTGGCCGCCGAGGCCTTCAAGGGCCTGCTGGCCACCAGCAAGGCGGTGCATGAAAGCTCGATTGATCCGACCCTGATGGAACTGCTGTTCCTGCGCGTATCGCAGCTCAACGGCTGTGGCTACTGCATGGACATGCACGGCACTGCGCTGCGCAAGGGCGGCATCGAGCCGCGCAAGCTGGACACGCTGCCGGCCTGGCATGAAAGCCGCTTCTTCGATGCGCGCGAACGCGCGGCGCTGGGCTGGGCGGAGGCGCTGACCCGGCTGACCGACGGTGCACCGTCGCAGGAAGTGTTCGATGCACTGGCCCCGCACTTCGATGAGAAGGGCATCAGTGACCTGAGCATGGGCATTGCGGTGATCAACGCCTGGAACCGGCTGGGTGCGGGGCTGCTGCCGCCGCTGCCGTAAAGGGGGGCTGGCCGGGCTGCCGCCCGGCACCCGCAGAGGCAACAGCCGAAACAACAGCAACGTCAGAAGCTGGTTTCCTGAGGGATGGCGAGGTGGATCCGGTTACGGGAGACGCCGTAAACCCGTCCTTGGGGGCTTGGCAGCCGCATCCATGCGGCTGACACTCCCGCAACCGGACCCACCCCGCCCTCCACGGACTTCTACTGCTGCTGGTAGGTGTCGACCCTGGTCGACACGGTAGATC
>NZ_JASJSI010000121.1:0-12133 GCF_030237085.1 Stenotrophomonas maltophilia group sp. Smal32 | reverse complement strand
GCCCCGCGAGGCGGGATTAACCCTTGGGGGGGCCGGAAAGCGGGAAAATACAACCCCCAGCCGGGGCGGGCCCCGCGTTAAAACCCCCGCCCCCCAGCCCCGCGGGGCCCAGCACTGAGCCCCCCCCCCACCCCGCGCAGGCGTTGGCCACGGGGCGGACCCCGCGGGGGGGGCCCGCGCCTCTACAAGGGGGCGCTGCTTACGCCGCCGCCAGCTCCGCATCGATCTGCCGCGACCGGTCGAAGGCGGTCATCGCGCTCATCCGGGCGATGTAGTCGGCCGTTGCCGGCGCCGGCTGCACCAGGCCGAAGGCGGTGGTCCAGGCCAGCGCATTGCCCCACAGCACGTCGGCGGCGCTCATGGTCTCGCCGAGCAGGTACGGGCCCTGCGCCAGCTGGGCCTCGATCACCTGCAGCACCGTCTCGGCGTCGTTGTAGGGCGACATCAGGCGCGGAGGCGGCTCGCGATGCATCGCCTTGTCGATCATCGCCGGCTCGAAACAGGCGCCATAGAACGCCATCCAGCGCAGGTAGGGGCCGCGCAGGGCATCACCGATCGGCGGCGCCAGCCCCGCTTCCGGGTACAGGTCGGCCAGATACAGGTAGATCGCCACCTGTTCGGTCACCAGCGCACCGTTGTGGACGATGGCCGGCACCTTGCCCATCGGGTTGATCGCCAGGTAGGCCGGGGCCAGGTTGGCGCCGGCCTTCAGGTCCAGCACCTGCATGCGGTAGTCGGCACCGAGTGCTTCGAGCAGGGCCACCGCGCCGCTCGAGCGCGAACGGGCAGCGTGGTACAGGGTGATCTGGCGTGAGGTCATGGCAGTGCTCCTTGCGGTGGGTGGTGAACTGGCGCTCATCCTGGGGCACTATTGCGGACGACTTCTGTCCTCGATCCTTCATGCGCCATACCGCCCATCGCCTGCTGCGCCTGATCGCCCTGCTGCAGGCCCGTCGCCAGTGGTCGGGGGCCGAACTGGCCGAACGCATGGGCGTGGACCGGCGCAGCATCCGCCGCGATATCGAGCGCCTGCGCGAACTCGGCTACCCGGTGCAGGCCTCGGCCGGGGTCGGCGGCGGCTATCAGCTCGGGGCCGGTGCGCCGGTGCTGCCGATGCTGCTGGACGAGGAGGAAGCCACCACGCTGGCCATTGCCCTGCGTGCGGCCTCGGCCACTGTCGCCGGCATCGATGACACCGCGCGCGGCCTGCTGTCCAAGCTCGACCCGCTGGTGCCCACCCGCCGTCGACAGCAGGCAGGCGAAGTGCATGCGGCCACCGCCACCCTGTCCGATCTGCCCGCCACAGATGCACGCCTGCTCGGCCGGCTGGCCCAGCACTGCCGGCAGGCCTCGCGGCTGGCCTTCGAGTACCGCAGCGCGCAGGACGCGGTTACCCAGCGCGAGGTCGAGGCGCAGCACCTGGTCAACTATGGACGGCGCTGGTACCTGTTGGCCTGGGACCTGGGGCGCCAGGACTGGCGCACCCTGCGCGTGGACCGGATGGGCGCGGTGCGCGAGTGCACCGAGCCAGGCCTGCATCGGCGCACGCCGGCGCCTCCGGACGTGATGGTGCGGCAGGCGGTCAGCCAGGCGCCGTTCGCGCTGCAGGCCATCCTCCGCCTGGCCGGCAGCCATTCCGAGCTGGAAGGCCGCATCCCGCCGTGGTGTGGCGTACTGGAAGCGGATGGCTCCGACCACTGCCTGCTGCGGATGGGGGCCGAGAGCCGCGGCATGATGCTGGCGCAGATCCTCAGCCTGGACCGCATACCGGTGGCGCTTTGGACCACCCCGCCAGGCCTGCGCGACGAACTGGCACAGCGCCTGGCGGGCCTCGGCCAGCTGCTGGCTGTGCCGCCGGTCACAGGCTGAGCCACATCGCTTGGCAAGCCCCGGCGAAGCTGGGACACTCGCCGCCATGAAGGGGATACTGGGGACAACGGCGATCATCATCGCTGCGCTGACCGCTGCGCCGGCCAGCGCTGGAACCCTGTACAAGTGCCAGGGCGCTGACGGCGTCACCAGTTATGTGAGCAAGCGGGTGGCCGGCGCGCGCTGCAGCACCATCAGCTATAGCCGCGATACCCGCCCGGCGCCGCGCGCGGTGGTGGCTGCACCGAAGCCTGCGCCGACCACCGTGGCCAGCATCGAACGCAATCCGGTTGCCGTGGCGGCCAGCGCCGCTGCGCCCCCCCAGGTCGCACCGACGCCGGCTGCGCCAGCCCCCGTCGCCGCACCGACGCCCTCGCGTGCCGGGCGCATGGTCAGTGGCCAGGTCTATTCCTTCATGAAGGACGGCGTGCGGCACTACACCAGTGCGCGCCCGAGGCAAGTGGCCAATCTTGGCCCGGTGCGGACCATCCGCTACAGCTTCATCGAGCGCTGCTACGCCTGCGGGGTCAACCCGCGCGTGGACTTCGGCACGGTGCGGCTGAACACCTCGGCCTTCCAGGCCGAGATCACGTCGGCTGCGCGCGAGTTCGGCGTGGAAGAGGCGGTGGTGCGCGCCATCATCCATGCCGAGTCGGCCTACAATCCGACCGCGCTCAGCCGTGCCGGTGCACAGGGCCTGATGCAGCTGATGCCGCCGACCGCCGCGCGCTTCGGGGTCAGTGATTCCTACGACGCCGGGCAGAACATCCGCGGCGGCGTGCAGTATCTTGCGTGGTTGCTGAAGCGCTTCAATGGCGACCTGACCCTGGCCGCGGCCGGCTACAACGCAGGCGAGGGCGCGGTCGACCGCCACGGCGGCGTGCCGCCCTACAGCGAGACGCAGTACTACGTGCGCCGGGTCGGGCAGCTGGCCGAACGTTACCGCACCGCATTGAGCAAGCAATAGCGCCGGGCCATGCCTGGCGAGCGAAGCGGCAAGCAGCCGGTAGTGCCGGCCGCTGGCCGGCAACCCCGTAATTCAATGTTGTTGCAGTGCGTTGTGTGGCGCGCGACGGTTCCGCTACACTCGCCCAAGATTCAATGCGGCTCTGGCCCCCACCGGATCCGCTGGCAGCCTTAAAGCTACCTAATCAATATCGGAGTGCCGGATGGCCAACGATGGGGTACACGATCCAGTCAACACCGGACGTCGGCGTTTTCTTTCTGCCACCACAGCCGTGGTGGGCGCCGTCGGCGTCGGATTCACCGCAGTTCCTTTCATAAAATCCTGGAACCCCAGTGCCCGCGCCAAGCTTGCCGGCGCACCGGTGGTGGCCGACATCAGCGCCCTGCAGGAAGGCCAACGCCTGATCGTGGAATGGCGTGGCCAGCCGATCTGGATCGTCAAACGGTCCAAGGCGATCCTCGAAGCGTTGCACGGGCTGGATGGCCGTCTCAAGGACCCCGAGTCCGGCGAGAAGGACCAGCAGCCGGACTACGTGCTCAAGCAGAATCCCGAGCTGCGCTCGATCAAGCCGGACATCTCCGTGCTGGTCGGCCTGTGCACGCACCTGGGCTGCTCGCCGGAAATGGTCGCCGAGATCCGGCCTGAACCCTACGACCCGCAGTGGAAGGGCGGCTACTTCTGCCCCTGCCACAAGTCGCGCTTCGACATGTCCGGCCGCGTCTTCAAGGACGTGCCGGCGCCGATCAACCTGAAGGTGCCCGCGCACCACTACCAGGACGACAACACCATCATCATCGGTGTCGATCCGCAGGGGGCAGCCTGATGGCCAATATCCTCAGCCGTACCGCCAGCGGCGTGGCCGACTGGGTCAACGCCCGCGCGCCCGGCCTGATCCCGGTCTACCGCAAGCACGTCAGCGAGTACTATGCGCCGAAGAACTTCAACATCTGGTACTACTTCGGTTCGCTGGCGCTGCTGGTGCTGGTCAACCAGATCGTCACCGGCATCTTCCTGACGATGCACTACAAGACCAACGCCGCCGAGGCGTTCGGTTCCATCGAATACATCATGCGGGACGTGGAGTGGGGCTGGCTGATCCGCTACATGCACTCCACCGGGGCCTCGCTGTTCTTCATCGTGGTCTACCTGCACATGTTCCGCGGCCTGCTGTACGGCAGTTACCAGAAGCCGCGCGAACTGGTGTGGATCCTGGGCATGCTGATCTACCTGGTGCTGATGGCCGAAGCCTTCATGGGCTACGTGCTGCCGTGGGGCCAGATGTCGTTCTGGGGCGCCAAGGTGATCATCTCGCTGTTCGGCGCGATACCGGTGATCGGCAACGGACTGACCGAATGGATCATGGGCGATTACCTGCCCAGTGACGCCACGCTCAACCGCTTCTTCGCGCTGCATGTCATCGCATTGCCGCTGGTGCTGTTGCTGCTGGTGGTACTGCACCTGGGCGCGCTGCACGAAGTGGGTTCGAACAATCCCGATGGCGTGGAGATCAAGAAGGGGCCGAAGGGCAACCGCTGGTCGCCGAACGCGCCGGCCGACGGCATTCCGTTCCACCCGTACTACACGCTCAAGGATGGCGTCGGCGCCGGCTTCCTGCTGATCATCGCCGCCTTCATCATCTTCTTCGCGCCCGGTTTCGGTGGCCTGTTCCTGGAGCACGACAACTTCACCGAGGCCAACCGCTTGGTGACCCCGGAACACATCAAGCCAGTCTGGTACTACACGCCGTACTACGCGATGTTGCGGGTGGTGCCGAACAAGCTGGGCGGCGTGCTGGTGATGTTCTCGGCCATCGCGATCCTGTTCCTGGTGCCGTGGCTGGACAAGGCGCGGGTGAAGTCGGTGCGCTACCGCGGCTGGATCTCGAAGGTGATGCTGGGCGTGCTGGCGGTGTGCTTCGTGTGGCTGGGCGTGATCGGCTCCGGTCCGGGCACCGACGTGCACGAGACCTACATCGGGCGGGTGCTGACCTTCCTGTACTTCGCGTTCTTCATCACCATGCCGCTATGGACACGGTTGGACAAGACCAAGCCGGTACCGGAGAGGGTGACCACCCATGACTGATCGCTGGATGGTCCGGCTGGCCCTGATGGCCGCCCTGATGCTGGGCAGTTTCCTGGCCTCCGCCGCCGAAGGTGGCACCAAGCTGCTGCAGGCCGGCAACGACCTGGGTGACCGGGCCTCGCTGCAGCGCGGCGCGCAGCTCTACATGAACTATTGCTCCGGCTGCCACGCGCTGAAGTACCTGCGCTATTCGCGGATGGCGCAGGACCTGGGCCTGACCGAAGAGGAGGTGATGAACAACCTCAACTTCACCGGCTCGGCGATCGGTGACCCGATCCCGGTGGCGATGCCCAAGGAGAACGCCGAGAAGTGGTTCGGCAAGATGCCCCCGGACCTCAGCCTGATTTCGCGCGTACGCGGCAGCGACTGGGTCTACACCTACCTCAAGTCGTTCTACCTGGACAGCAGCCGGCCGCTGGGCTGGAACAACGCGCTGTTCGCCAACGCGTCCATGCCCAACCCGCTGTGGGAGATGCAGGGCCTGCAGCATGCGGTGCACGGCAAGGCGGAAGCGCCCGGCATGGACCCGCCGGTGACCGGCCTGAAAATCGAAACGCCCGGGTCGGTCGATGCCGGCCAGTACGATCAGGCCGTGCGGGACATCACCAACTTCCTCGAATACGCCGGTGAACCGGCCGCGCTCAAGCGCCAGCAGCTGGGCGTGTGGGTGATCCTGTTCCTGGCCCTGCTGACCTTCCTGCTGTACCTGCTGAAGAAGGAATACTGGAAGGACGTTCACTGATTCTGCCGCCGGCCATCGCACGGGCCTATTGGCTTTTGTGATGGTCGGTTGCACACTCGGGGAGGAGTCGATCGCTGGCACGGTGCCGGCGGCGCCGATGCGGCAGGCGGTCTCCTGTCGTGGGAGAGCCTTTGATGGCGGCGAGCGTACGCATGCGCAATACACTGACGCTGTTTTCCTCGAACGACGATGTACTGTGCCACCGTGTACGCTTGGTGCTGGCGGCCAAGGGGGTCACGTTCGACTTCGTTCCGGTCGATCCGCAGAACCCGCCTGAAGACCTGATCGACCTCAATCCGTACCATTCGGTGCCGACCCTGGTCGAGCGCGAGCTGGTGCTGTACGCCGCATCGGTGGTCAGCGAGTACCTGGATGAGCGTTATCCGCATCCGCCACTGATGCCGGTCGATCCGCTCTCGCGCGCGCGCATCCGCCTGGCGATGCTGCGCATCGAGCACGACTGGGTGCCGCAGGTGCAGGCCATCCAGCTGGGCAACAAGACCCAGGCCGAGGCCGGGCGCAAGCGCCTGAAGGAACTGCTGACCGCCTCGCTGCCGCTGTTCAAGGCCAGCAAATTCTTCCTCAACCCGGAAATGAGCCTGGCCGACTGCGCGATGGCGCCGATCATCTGGCGCCTGCAGTCGCTGGATGTACCGCTGCCGAAGGACGGCAAGGCGATCGAGGATTATGGCAACCGCATCTTCCGCCACCCCGGCTTCGTCCGCAGCCTGACCGAGCAGGAAAAGAAACTGCGCGATCTGCCGGTCTGATCCTGGCATGCGTTACCCGTCTGCACGCCGACCGGCGTGCAGGCGATCCGCCCCGGCGGGGCGCCGGGCGCGTACACTTCACGCATGACCGAAGACTTCTTCCACATGACCAGCCACCGCCCGTACCTGCTGCGGGCGCTGGTGGAATGGATCAACGACAACCAGCTGACCCCGCACATCCTGGTCGACGCCGGCGTTCCCGGCGTGCAGGTCCCGCCTTCGGCGGTCAAGGATGGCCGGGTCGTGCTCAACATCGCCGAACGTGCCGTCGTACGGCTGATGATCGACAACGAGATGGTGAGCTTCTCGGCGCGCTTCTCCGGCACCAGCTATCCGGTGCAGGTACCGATCAGCGCCGTGCTGGCCGTCTACGCGCGCGAGACCGGGCAGGGAATGGCGCTGCCGGACGATATTCCGGGCAACGATACCGCTCCGACCAGCGATGAACTGCTGCACGATGAAGGTACGCCGCCGGACGATACGCCGCCGGCCAGTCCGCCGCCCAAGGGACGCCCGAACCTGCGCGTCGTCAAATGATGTTTCCGACGCCGCCCCGATGGGCGGCGTTTTTCTTTGCAGGATTCACCGGTGCGTGCCGACCGTTGGTCGGCACCCCAAGCCCCTACACATCCTCGGCATCCTCCACATCCGGCCGGATCTGGCTGATCCGCGCCGCCCCCGGGCCGGTGAACGAGATCAGCTGGTCGCCACGCAGCACCATGCGACCGACATGGCGGTCGATGCCATCGTAGGAATACTCGAACTTGAAGGTGCGCTCGAAGCCGAGCCGGCCATCTTCGCCGCGCGACAGGCGCAGGCCGGTGGCGTGCACCGCCTGGTCCAGCCATTGCACATCGGCGGCGCGGCAGGCGTTGCGACCCAGCTCGACGGCGCGCTCGGCGGCCGAACGCGCAGCGTTCCAGAAGAAGTAGATGATTCCGCCGGCAATCAGCAACAGCAGCAGGGTGGGCATGGCGTCAGCCGTCAGAGGTCGATCCCGCAAAGATGGCGGCGAACGCGCGCTGGATCAAGCGCCGGCATCAGCGTGTCGGTCGGGGTTCGTCCGTCACCGGCTGTGCGGGCGCGCTGGTCGGTTGCGACACCGGCGTGGGTTGTATCGGCGCGGCAGTGGGCGAGGGCATCACCAGCGGTGAGGTTGCAGTCAGCTGCAGCAGGGCGGCCCAGTCCTGGCGGTTGAAACTGCATTCTTCCTCACGCCCCGGGGTGCAGCTGGGGTCAATGCCCGTGCTGTTGCGTTCGCGCGCCGGTGGCAGTTTGATCAACCCGGTACGATCAAGCTGCAGCAACCGCATCGCCACCGTGTTCATCACGTTGCCACCCACCAGGTACAGCGTCTGGTCGCCGCCGAGGTTGGCCGCCACCACCACTTCGCAATGCGATTTCCAGTGGCCCACCGAGCCATTGCCCAGCGCCTGTACCAGCCCGCTGTAGCTGAGCGTGGTACTGCGGTCACGCAGGAAGCACAGCAGGTCGCCGGGCGCGGGCTTGGCGGTGGCGGGGTCGACCAGCCGGTAAGGTACGCCCGATGGGCCGCCCTGGTAGGCCGCGCGGATGTAGTCGATATGGCGTGGCGAGGTGTTGAAGCCCGGAACACCGGCGCGCACCATCACCCAGGAAATGAAGGCAGCCGACCAAGGGTTGTCGATCAGGAACGCCCGGCAGTCACTGTCGGTGTAGCGCGTGCCCAACGGGGCCAGGCAGCTGCTGGCCCCCGCGATGCTGCCCATCGCATTGAGCGTGCCGCTGTTGCGCCAGTAGCCGGCCACGCGCTGCCAGGCGATCAGTCCATTGTCGGCCAGGTGATCGCTTTCGGCCTCGGTGACGCTGAGGCTGGCGGCGCGGCCATCACGATCGATGAAGGGCCGGAACCACAACCGGTGCTCGTTGCAGGCGGTGTTGCGGATGGCCACGGCCAAGGGGCTGAGGCCGAAGCGCGGTGGCACATCGCAGGCTTCGGCGGCCGCCGCGGACAGCGGCGCCGCGGCCAGCAGCAGGCAGGCAGGCAAGAGCATCCGGCGCATGCGCGGCTCCTGTGGGGGATGGCCGCAGCGTCGCAGAGGCTGGCGTAGCCGAGCCGTGAAGGTGCCCCGGATCCTGTAGAGCCGAGCCTGTGCTCGGCTCATCGCGTGCGGGGCTCGCTGCAGATCGAGAGGCAGCCGAGCGTGGGCTCGGCTCTACAAGGTCACGTAGGCCTCAACCCGGCGGCGGGCCCAGCTTCAGCGACAGATCGATGGCCTGCACGTGCTTGGTCAGGCCACCGATGGAGATGCAGTCCACGCCGTCTTCGGCGATCGAGCGCAGGCCCCCCAGTCCCACGCTGCCGGAGACCTCCAGCGGGATGCGGCCCGCCGTGATGCGCACCGCCTCGCGGCGCAGGTCGGGGCTGAAGTCATCCAGCAGGATGCGTTCGCAACCGGTTTCCAGTGCCTGGCGCAGCTGCGCCAGATCCTCAACCTCGACCACCAGCGGCAGCCCAGGCCATTGCCGGCGTGCGGCGGCCACGGCCGCGGCCAGCGAACCGGCGGCACGGACGTGGTTTTCCTTCAGCATCACCGTGTCGTACAGACCGAAGCGGTGGTTCTCGCCGCCGCCACAGCGCACGGCGTACTTCTGTGCCAGGCGCAGGCCGGGCAGGGTCTTGCGGGTGTCGAGGATGCGCGTACCGGTACCGGCCACGGCGGCCACGTAGCGGGCCGTGGTGGTGGCGGTGCCAGACAGCGTCTGCAGGAAGTTCAGCGAGGTGCGCTCGGCACTGACCAGGCTGCGGCTGCGGCCGTGCAGCAGGGCCAGCACGGTGCCGGCGGTGACCGCGTCACCTTCGGAGACGCGCCATTCGATGCGCACGTCCGGGTCGAGCGCGCGGTGAGTGGCGTCGAACCAGGGGCGGCCGGCGATCACTCCGTCCTGCTTGCACAGCAGGTAAGCGCTGTCGGCCTGGTCGGGCAGCAGCGCAGCGGTGACGTCGCCGCTGCCCAGGTCCTCGGCCAGCGCACGCGCGACATCGGCGGCGACAACGGCCGCATCCGGCGTCGGCAGCGCGCTCATGCGGCCGGGAAGTCGGTGATCTGGGCGGTGGGAATGGCTTCCTCGGCCAGCAGCACCGGAATGCCGTCGTCGACGCGGAAGACCTGCTTGCGGTCACGGGTGACCAGCGCTTCGCGCAGCGGCTGCGCCAGCGGGTTGCCATCGGCCTTGTTCACCGCACCGGCGGAAATGGCCTTGTTGAGGGCTTCCAGGCCCTTGCCATCCAGCAGGGACAGGGGCTGGCGGGTGTCCGGCGACACCAGCAGGTCGAGCAGCTTGCGATCCATGGTTCTTCGTCTTGCGTGGAAGATGGCTAGAATACGTCTTTAAGGCAGGTGACGGCCAATGACCCCCAACCCGATCGCGCCGCTTGTCGGCATCGTCATGGGTTCCCGTTCCGACTGGGAAACCATGCAGCACGCCGCCCAGAAGCTTGAAGCCCTGGGTGTTCCGTTCGAAGTGAAGGTGGTGTCCGCGCATCGGACGCCGGATGTGTTGTTCAGTTACGCCGAGCAGGCGGGCCCGCGTGGCCTGCGCGCGATCATCGCCGGTGCCGGCGGGGCCGCCCACCTGCCGGGCATGATCGCCGCCAAGACCGCGGTGCCGGTGCTGGGCGTGCCGGTGCAGTCCAAGGCCCTCAACGGCATGGACTCGCTGCTGTCGATCGTGCAGATGCCGGCCGGCATCCCGGTCGCCACCTTCGCCATCGGCAATGCCGGCGCGTCCAACGCCGCGCTGTTCGCCGCCGCGATGCTGGCCAGCGACCAGCCGGCGATCGGCCAGGCGCTTGACGCCTTCCGTGCACGCCAGACCGAAGACGTGATGGCCCACGACGATCCGCGCCAATGAGCCTGACCGTCGGCATCCTGGGCGGCGGCCAGCTCGCCCGCATGATGGTCCTGGCCGGTGCGCCGCTGGGGCTGCGCTTCCAGTTGTACGACCCGGCGGCCGACGCCTGCAGCGGCCCGCTGGCGCCGCTCACCGTCGGTGCCTTCGACGACCGCCAGGCGCTGGCGGAGTTCGCTGCCAAGGTCGACGTGGTCACCTTCGATTTCGAGAACGTGCCCGCTGACAGCGCGCAGTTCCTGGCCGACCGCGTGCCGGTCTATCCGCCGCCGGCCGCGCTGGCGGTGGCCCAGGACCGGTTGAGCGAGAAGACCCTGTTCCAGCAGTTGGGCATCCCGCTGCCGGCCTTTGCCGATATCCGCAGCCGTGACGAGCTGGCTGCGAAGGCGGCCGAGTTCGGCCTGCCGTGCATCCTCAAGACCCGCCGCCTGGGTTACGACGGCAAGGGCCAGTTCCGCCTGCGCAGCGAGGCCGACATCGACGCCGCGTGGGATGCACTGGGTGCGCAGGTCGAGCGTACCGGCCTGATCCTGGAAGGCTTCGTGGCGTTCCAGCGCGAGGTCAGCGTGGTCGCCGTGCGTGGCCGCGATGGCAGCTTCGAGGCCTGGCCGGTCACCGGCAACTGGCATGTCGACGGCGTGCTGTCGGCCAGCGTGGCCCCGGCCGTGCTGTCCGATGCCGAGCGGCAGGCCGCGATCGGCTATGCCCGCCGCGTTGCCGAGCACCTGCAGTACGTCGGCGTGTTCGCCCTGGAGCTGTTCTGCCGCGATGGCGAACTGCTGGCCAACGAGATGGCGCCGCGCGTGCACAACTCCGGCCACTGGACCA
The DNA here is from genome assembly GCF_030237085.1 of Stenotrophomonas maltophilia group sp. Smal32. Taxonomy (NCBI): domain Bacteria; kingdom Pseudomonadati; phylum Pseudomonadota; class Gammaproteobacteria; order Lysobacterales; family Lysobacteraceae; genus Stenotrophomonas; species Stenotrophomonas maltophilia group sp. Smal32. The sequence continues at coordinate 984 of NZ_JASJSI010000121.1, read as the reverse complement.
TCGAAGGCAGCGAGACCTCGCAGTTCGAGAACCACCTGCGTGCCGTGCTGGGCCTGCCGCTGGGCAGCACCCGCATGCTCGGCCATGCCTGCATGCTGAACTGGCTGGGCGCGATGCCCGACCCGGCGCCGGTGCTGGGCCAGGCCAGCGGCCATTGGCACGACTACGGCAAGGAGTCGCGCGAAGGTCGCAAGGTCGGTCACGCCACGTTGCGCGATGATGATGCCGCCGCGCTGGCCGATGCACTGGACCAGGTCGGCCTGGAGCTGGGCCGTCAGGCCCAGGTGGCACCGGCGGTGCACGCGCTGCGCAACCGCTGAACAAGGGGGCCGGCCAGCGGCCGGCACGACCCTGTGTGGCTGCAACGGTGTGGCGCGCCAGTGCAGGCATCGGCGCAACATTCCCGGTGGTAGCGTGGGGCTCCTTTCACAGGAGTCACCCCATGCTCGACTGGAATGCCTATCGCAAGGAACTGAAGGGCCGCATCGGCGAGATCGGCAAGCTCTCGCCGGATACGGTGAAGGGCTACGCCACGCTGGCCAATGCCGGTGCCCAGACCAACCACCTCGATGCGAAGACCCGCGAGCTGATCGCGCTGGCGGTGGCGGTCACCACCCGCTGCGACGGTTGCATCACCGTGCACGTGGATGCCGCGCTGAAGCACGGCGCCAGCCGCGAGGAAATCGCCGAGGCGCTCGGTGTGGCGGTGTCGCTCAATGCCGGTGCTGCGCTGGTGTATTCGGCGCGGGTGATGGACGCGGTGGCCGCGCACGAGAGCGCTTGAAGCTTCATCTGTAGAGCCGCGCCCCCCCCCCCCCCCCCCCCCCCCCCCCGGGGGGGGGGGGGGGGGGGCGCGGGGGGGGGGGGGGGCGGGGGGGGGGGGGCGGGGGGGGGGGGGCGGGGGGGGGGGGGGGGGGGGGGGGGGGGGGGGGGGGGGGGGGGGGGGGGGGGGGGGGGGGGGGGGGGGGGGGGGGGGGGGGGGGG
>NZ_JASJSI010000120.1:0-12328 GCF_030237085.1 Stenotrophomonas maltophilia group sp. Smal32 | reverse complement strand
CGCCGTCACTTCCTGCAGGTGGCCGGTGCCGGCCTCGCCATGGCCGGCACCGGCCTTCCCCGCCCTGCCCAGGCCCAACCGGCCTCGGCCGCTGCGCCCGCACCTCGCGAAGGTGCCGTACTGCTGAATTTCAACGAATGCCCCCACGGCCCCTCGCCCGCTGCCCAGCAGGCCGCGCGCGACAGCATCGCCGGTTGCGGCCGCTACCGTTTCGCACTGGCCGGACAGGTACGCGACGTCTTCATCGAACAGGCAGGACTGCCGGCCGACCATGTGCGCCTCTATCCCGGCTCCAGTGAACCGTTGAATCGCGCCGCCAGCGTGTGGACGGGCCCGCAGGCGGGCCTGGTGGTAGCCGACCCGACCTTCGAGACGCTGGGCGAGGTCGCCGCCGCACACGGTGCCGACGTGCAGAAAGTGCCGCTGCGCGACGACGGCGCACATGACCTTCGTGCAATGGTCGCCGCCGCACATGCACGGCCGACCGGGCTGCTGTATGTGTGTAACCCGAACAACCCGACCGGCTCGGTCAGCCCTGCCGATGAGCTTGCCTGGCTGCTGGCCCACAAGCCTGCCGCCACCCGCGTGCTGGTCGACGAGGCCTACCTGCAGTACAGCGAGCAGCCGAGCCTGATCGCGCAGGTGACGCAGCGCGATGACCTGATCGTGCTGCGCACGTTCTCCAAGCTGTACGGCATGGCCGGCCTGCGCCTGGGCGTGGCGGCTGCACATCCCGACCGCCTGCGCGAACTGGCCCGCCTGGGCGACAACCCGCTACCGGTGCCGGCCCTGGCCGCGGCACTGGCCAGCCTGCGCGACCCGCAGCTGATCCCGCAGCGGCGCCTGCAGAATGCCAAGGCGCGCCAGGCCACCATCGCGTGGTTGGGCAAGCGTGGTTTCAGCTGCGTTCCGTCGGAAGCAAACTGCTTCGTGGTGGATGTGCAGCGCGACGGCAGTGCGTTCGCCAAGGCGATGGCGGACAACGGCGTGGTGATCGGACGCAGCTGGCCGATCTGGCCGCAGCGCGTGCGGGTAACGGTGGGTACCGAGGAAGAAATGGCCGCGTTCCGCCGCGCGTTCGCGAAGGTGGCCGGCGTCCCGGCGTAGACCGCATCCACGCATGGCGTGGATCTACCGGGGGTGGGTGCCGACCGTTGTCGGCACACCATGGCAAACCGCGCTTACCAGCGCGGGGTCTTGGTCAGCGGCGGTGCCTGGTGCTGGCGATCATAGGCACGCAGCTCGTCACGGATGTGCGCGATGCGCTGGCGGCCCAGGGGGTTGCGGCTGTCATCCAGCACCAGGCCGTCCAGCAGCTCGGCCATGCGCTGCACCGTCGGCAGCATCTTCTCCCAGGCATCCAGCGCGGTCAGCGGCGCCGGCAGGGTCAGGAAGAAGGCGATGGCCGGGGTTTCCATCGCACGGATGTTGGCCATGTCGAAGCTGCCCGGCTTCATGATGCTGGCCATCGAGAAGATCGGGCCGCGCTCCGGGTGGCCTTCCACCAGGCGGTGGAACACGTTCATGTGGCCGAACACCAAGCCGGTCTTCTCCGCCGCCACCACGATGTCTTCGCCGCGCAGCTGCTCGCCGGCGCGAGCGGCCACGAACAGCGAGACGATCTTGTCGAAGTCCTGGGTGGCGCGCTTGCCAAGGTCGCTGGCCGCGCCTGCGTCGGTGTCGGCCAGGCCAAGCTCGGCCTGCTCGCCTTCCGGGCCCAGGCCCGGCTCCACGCGGCCATCGGCCACGGTGACGCCATCATCGCCCAGCACCGGCTCGCGACGCTCGCCGCTGGTCGGTTCCGCGCTTTCCACGCGGCGCCCCTGGGGCTTCTTCTTCGGACGGCCAAACAGGAAGATCGCGGCGATCAACAGCAGGCCGGCGGCCAGGATGCCGATGCGCAACAGTGCCGTGTCGGACATTCGATAGGTTCTCCGGCTAGTTCATTCAGGTAATTAGGATGGCACGTCAGGCCGCGCCCGCCAATCGTGCGGCTTCTTCCAGGTCCACGCTGACAAGGCGGCTGACGCCTGGTTCGCGCATGGTCACGCCCGACAGCTGGTGCGCAGCCTCCATCGTCGCCTTGTTGTGGCTGACGAACAGGAACTGCACCTTCTCGCTCATTTCCTTGACCATGTTGGCCAGGCGGCCGACGTTGGCTTCGTCCAGCGGTGCGTCCACCTCGTCCAGCAGGCAGAACGGTGCCGGGTTCAGCTGGAAGATGGCGAACACCAGCGCCACTGCGGTCATCGCCTTCTCGCCACCGGACAGCAGCGAGATGCTGGACACCCGCTTGCCCGGCGGACGCGCCATGATGGTCACGCCGGTGTCGAGCAGGTCTTCACCGGTCAGCTCCAGGTAGGCGTGCCCGCCACCGAACAGGCGCGGGTACAGCGCCTGCACGCCGGCGTTGACGCGGTCGAAAGTGTCCTTGAAGCGGCCGCGGGTCTCGCGGTCGATCTTGCGGATGGCATCTTCCAGGGTTTCCAGCGCGGTGGTCAGGTCGGTGTGCTGCGAATCCAGGTAGTCCGAGCGCTGCGACGCCTCACCGTACTCGTGGATGGCCGCCAGATTGACCGGCTCCAGCCGGCGCATGCGGCCATCGATCTGGTGCACGGCCTGCTCCCAGTCGCCCAAGCGAGCATCTTCGGGCAGCGCATTGAGCACGTCCTGCAGTACGAAACCGGCCTTCTCCACCGCACCCTGCAGGGTGTCCGCGCTGAGCACCAGCGCTTGCTGATCCAGCTTGCGCTGCGAGATGCGCTCACGCTGGGCCAATGCCTGTTCGTCGCGCTGGTGGCGGGTCTGTTCGTAATTGCGCAGCTCGGCGTCGATGCCGTCCAGCAGCGTGCGCGCCTCGGTCAGCACGCGATCGGCGCGCACGCGCTCTTCCAGCGCGTTCTGATGCTCGGCCTGCAGAGATTCGACCGGCGAATCACCCTCGTCCAGCTGCGAATGCAGCTCGCCCAGGCGCGAATCCAGCTGCCCGCGCTGGGTGCCCATGCGCTCCAGTGCCTGGCTCAACGAAGCCAGCTGCGCCCGCTGCGATTCCAGGGTCAGCGCCAGCGAGTGCGAACGCTCGCGCACCGCACGTGCGGCGTCGCGGGCAAGGTCGCGGGCCTCGGTCAGCTGGCGGCGCTCGCCCTCGAGTCGCTGCCGGGTCGATTCCAGGTCGCCCATGCTGCTGACCGCGTTCTCCAATCGCGAACGCGCTTCACGCGCCTGTTCGTTGTTGGCCTCCAGCGTTTCCTGCAACTGCTTCAGCTCACCTTCGATGCGATCGATGCGCGTGCGTGCGGCTTCCACCTTGCCCTGCTGGCCCTGCAGCTGGCCTGCCAGTTCGGATACCGCACGATGGGCCTGGTACAGCGCACGCTGCGCGTCTTCGCGCTGCTGTTCGGCGGCCTGCAACTGCTCGCGGAAGCCTGCCAGCTGTTCTTCCAGCTCGGCTTCGCGGTCCTGAAGCTGCTCGATCTGCTCGCGCAGCTCATTGATCTCGCGTTCGCGCAGCAGCGCGCCCTGCTGGGCCGCGCCGGAACGCGACACGCGCAGCCAGCCCTCGCCCAGGCGCTCACCGCCCTGGGTGATGATCGAATCGCCTTCCGGCAGGCTGGCCTGCAGCGCCTTGGCTTCGGCCAGATCCTTGGCACCGTGCAGGTGCGCCAGCAGGCGACGGATCGCTGCTGGACCACGCACGCGTGCAGCCAGCGAGGTCGGTGCAGCCTTGAAGTCGGCACCGGCGTTGGCAACCAGCGCGATGTGGCCATCGCCCAGTTCGCCCAGCGCGTCGACCAGGCTGGCCGGGTCATCCACCAGCACGCCTTCGATCAATTGGCCGAGCGCGCTTTCCACCGCGTTTTCCCAGCCGGCATCAACGTTCAGGCGTTCGCCGACACGCGCCGCCGAATCCAGCCCACGCGCCTTCAGCCAGGCCACAGCCGCGCCCTGCTCCTGGCCCAGTGCGGCCTGTTGCAGGGTTTCCAGCGAGGCCAGGCGGCCACGCAGGCCGTTGACCTGCTTGCGCAGTTCCGCCAGTTCGCTCTGGCCCTTGCGCTGCTGCTCCTGCACGGCGGTCACGCCCTGCTTGCGCAGCTCGACGTCTTCGCTCAGCTCATCCAGCGCGGTTTTCTGCGTGTCGTGCTGCAGGTGCAGCTGCTCGAAGGCTTCTTCCAGCGCGTCCACGTCCAGCCCGGCGCGCTCGGCGGCCAGGGCTTCACGACGCCGGTCGGCATCGAGGATCTGCTTGTCCAGGTAGTCCACGCGCGTGCGTTCGACATCGCCGGCGCGCGAGGCTTCCGAACTCTGCGAGCTGTGCTGTTCCCAGCGCTGCTGCCAGCTGGCCAGCCGGTCTTCCGCCTCACGCAGGCTTTCCTGCTTGATCTCGTTTTCTTCCTGCAGTTCTTCCAGCTGCGGGGTGGCGGCCTCGACCGCCTCACGCAGCACCATCAGCTTGGCCTCGTCGCCACTGATGTGCTGCCCCAGCTCGGCCAGGGCCTGCTGGGTTTCATCGCGTGCCTTGTGCAGGCGCTGCGACAACTCGCGCTGGTGCTGGATCTGCTGCTCCAGGCGGGCCAGCGTGCTGCCGACCTGGTAGACCGCGGCCTGCGCGGTGTTCAGCGCATCGGCCGCCTCTTCGCGGCGCACGCGCGAGGTCTCGATGCGGGCCTCGGCGTCACGCTGGTCGGCGATCAGCTGCTGCAGCCTGGTTTCTTCCTGCGACAGGCCTTCGCGCAGCTTCGACAGCCGCCCGTCGAGGCCACGGAATTCCAGTGCCTTCCACTCGGCATCCTTGACCCGGCGCTCTTCCTGCAGCGCCTGGTACTGCTCGGCCTGCTTGGCCTGGCGCTTGAGATGCTCGAGCTGCTTGCTGATCTCATCACGCAGATCACCCAGGCGGTCCAGGTTTTCGCGGGTGTGGCGGATGCGGGTCTCGGTTTCCTTGCGGCGCTCCTTGTACTTGGAGATGCCGGCCGCCTCTTCCAGGTACACGCGCAGGTCTTCCGGGCGCGCCTCGATGATCTGGCTGATCATGCCCTGCTCGATGATCGAGTAACTGCGCGGCCCCAGGCCGGTGCCGAGGAACAGGTCGGTGATGTCACGGCGGCGGCACTTGGTGCCGTTGAGGTAGTAATTGCTGGTGCCGTCGCGGCTGACCGTGCGCTTGACCGAGATTTCGTTGAACGAGGCGTACTCGCCCGAGATCGTGTGGTCGGAGTTGTCGAAGATCAGCTCGACGGTGGCCTGCGAGACCGGCTTGCGGGCGTTGGAACCGGAGAAGATCACGTCGGTCAGCGAGTCGCCGCGCAGGCGGCTGGCCGAACTCTCGCCCATCACCCAGCGCACGGCGTCGATGATGTTCGACTTGCCGCAGCCATTGGGCCCCACCACGCCGGTCATGTTGGTCGGCAGGTGCAGGGTGGTCGGATCGACGAACGACTTGAAGCCGGACAGCTTGATCGTGGAAAGACGCATAGGGGTTCCGGACTGGGGCCGGCAAGCGGCCTGCGTTTACCCTCCAAGTCATTGATCCTGTTGGGATCGATGACCGTGGAACGGGTGTGACGCCCTGAGTATACCGATGTGGCCGTGTTCTACGAATGGGCGTGGAACATTGTCCGGCCCTGCCCCGTCGGCCCGGCCGGCCTCGACACCCTGGAGCGGGAGCCATAAAACAAAACGGGCACCCTTGCGGGCGCCCGTTCTGCGGTGATGCCAGGCCTTGCGGCGTGGGATCAGGCTTCGGCGACAACGACGACCTTGACGGTGGTCTCGACGTCGGCGTGCAGGTGGATCAGCACGTCGTATTCGCCGATGTTGCGGAAGGCGCCTTCGCCCAGGATGACTTCGCTCTTGCTGACCGGCAGGCCGGCGGCGGTGAAGGCATCGGCGATTTCACGGGCGCCGACCGAGCCGTACAGCTTGCCTTCGGTCGAAGCGTTGGCCGGGATGGTCACGCTCGCGCCGTCCAGCTTGGCCTTGCGGGCGTCAGCTTCGGCGTGGATGGCCTGGGCCTTGGCTTCGTATTCGGCGCGCTTGGCTTCGAACTCGGCCTTGTTGCTCTCGGTGGCCGGCACGGCCTTGCCCTGCGGCACGAGGAAGTTACGGCCGTAGCCCGGCTTCACGTCGACCAGGTCGCCCAGGTTGCCGAGGTTGGTGACTTTCTGCAGGAGGATCAGCTGCATGGTATTGCTCCAGATAAGTTATTCGTTAGCGAGGCGATGCCCCGCAACAAAGGCTGTCCGAATAGCTGGCACAGCGGGGCGGCACCGGGCCGCCCCGCCGGGCATCAGACGTCGTGGTTGTCGGTGTACGGGATCAGGGCCAGGAAGCGAGCGCGCTTGACGGCGGTCGCCAGCTGGCGCTGGTACTTCGACTTGGTACCGGTGACGCGGCTCGGCACGATCTTGCCGTTCTCGGTCAGGTACTGGCGCAGGGTGTTGAGATCCTTGTAGTCGATCTCCTTCACACCTTCAGCAGTGAACTTGCAGAACTTGCGGCGACGGAAGAACTTGGACATGGGAAGGCTCCTTAGGCGGCGGAAGCGGCGTCGTCGCCGGCTTCGTTGTCAGCGGTGTTGTTGGACTCGCCTTCTTCGTCGTCACGACGACGGCGCTCACCGCGCTCCGGCTTGTCACCCTTCTCGTCCTTGCTCTTCATGATCAGCGACTGCTCGGTGTCAGCCTCGTCACGCTTGATGACCAGGTTGCGCAGCACGGCGTCGTTGAAGCGGAAGCTCTCGGTCAGCTCGTTCAGAACGGCCTGGTCGGCTTCGATGTTCATCAGCACGTAGTGGGCCTTCACCAGGTTCTGGATCGGGTACGCCAGCTGGCGGCGGCCCCAGTCTTCCAGACGGTGGATGGTGCCGTTGCCGTTCTCGACCAGCGACTTGTAGCGCTCGATCATGGCCGGGACCTGCTCGCTCTGGTCCGGGTGGACCATGAACACGATTTCGTAATGACGACTCATGTTTTTCTACCTTTCGGATGTGGCCTTGCGGCCGGACAGCCCCCCGCCGTTGATACCGCGGTGGGGCAAGGATTCCCGCCGGGCAGGCAGGAAGCCGCGCATTATGGCGCAGATGGGGTGGCCGGGCAACCAGCGGGCCACGGGGAAACCTGAACCGGGGGGAGTACCCCGTGCCAACCAAGGTTGGCTGCTACCGGGCCCCGGGCGATCCATGATTCCGCCGGGAGCTATCCCAGATCGACGTGAAGGCGATACTGGCCGCATTCCAGGCACTGGAACAGGCAGCCGACCATCATCCCGTCCCGGCTCAGGTGTTCCAGCACCCAGTCGGCATCGCGCGGATTGACCGCCGCCAGGTCCGGCCGGACCTGGTCCAGGAGCGGCAGCAGGTCTTCGCTGCCGGCAAAACCGAGGAAGGCGCAGGGCCGCTCACAGTGGCTCAGCCAGACCGACTGCTGCCACGACGAGTAGCCCGGGGTGCGCTCGCAGATCTCCAGCAGCAACTCACGGGGGATGGTCGGCGGCGGGTCGGCCGGATCCGGCGAAACCCCTTCAATATCGCTCCAGCCGGTGAATTCACCCTCGAAACTGGCCGCCGCCCTGCCATCGGCAATACACCACGGGCACAGGTAATCCGGGCGCAGGCAGGTGTAGAACGGCCCGCGGTAGCGCAGTGTGCGCGGTTGCCCGCAGCAGTCGCAGACTCCCTCGACCTCTTCGAAGGAGAGGTCGTAGGCGTTGGGGTGATAGGTAAAAGCCGGTCGTTCCATCCGTGGGATCCCTGCCGAGCCCAGCGTGCCGACCAAGGCTGGCATCTACCAGAGCACGCCTTGCCAGCGCAGGGCCATGCCCGGCGGCCGGCCCTCAGGCCTTGTCGGCGTCGGTGGTGAAGCTCTCGCCGCAGCCACACTCGGCGGTGGCATTGGGGTTGCTGAACGTGAACGTCTCGCTCAGGCCATGCTTGCCGAAGTCGATCACGGTGCCGTCCACCAGCGCCAGGCTCTTGGCGTCGACATAGATCTTCACGCCGTCCTGCTCGAACACGGTATCGCCCTCGCGCTCATCGCGGGCCAGGTCGGTCACGTGGCCCCAGCCGGAACAGCCGGTCTTGGTCACGCCGAAACGCAGGCCCAGCGCGCCGGGGGTCTGGGCGACGAAGCGCTGCACGCGCTCGAAGGCAATGGGGGTCAGGCTGACAGCCATGAGGCTACTCCAGAGGTACGGGGACATTATAAGGAGCCGTTGCCATGAAAAATGCCTCGCAAGCGGAACACTGCAACCGGTAAACTCCCGTGTTCACAGATCGAGTCGATCAGCAGAGGATTCAAGTCATGACGGTGGTCAGCGTTGAACATGCGCTTGCCGGGAAGATCCCGGAAGGCGGCGAAGTCACGGTACGCGGATGGGTGCGCACGGTGCGCGGTTCAGCGAATCTGGCCTTCGTGAATGTGAGCGACGGCTCCTGCTTCGCCCCGATCCAGGTCGTGGCCAATGACACCCTGGCCAACTTCGACGAGATCAAGCGCCTGACCAGCGGCTGCTCGGTCATCGCCACCGGCACGCTGGTGAAGTCGCAGGGCAAGGGCCAGTCGTTCGAGATCCAGGCCAGCGCGCTGGAGGTGGTCGGCTGGGTCGAAGACCCGCTCACCTACCCGATCCAGCCCAAGCCGATGTCGCCGGAGTTCCTGCGCGAAGTGGCGCACCTGCGTCCGCGCACCAACCTGTTCGGCGCGGTCACCCGCATCCGCAACTGCCTGGCCCAGGCCGTGCACCGCTTCTTCCACGAGAACGGCTTCAACTGGATCAGCACCCCGATCATCACCACCTCCGACGCCGAAGGCGCCGGCCAGATGTTCCGCGTGTCCACCCTGGACATGGTGAACCTGCCGCGCGATGAGAAGGGCGCGATCGATTTCAGCCGCGACTTCTTCGGCAAGGAAACCTTCCTGACCGTGTCCGGCCAGCTGAACGTCGAGGCCTACTGCCTGGCGCTGAGCAAGGTCTACACTTTCGGCCCGACCTTCCGCGCCGAGAACAGCCACACCACCCGCCACCTGGCGGAATTCTGGATGATCGAACCGGAAATCGCCTTCGCCGACCTGGCCGAAGACGCGCGCCTGGCCGAGGAGTTCCTGAAGTACCTGTTCCGCGCGGTGCTGAACGAGCGTGGCGACGACCTGGCCTTCATTGCCGAGCGCGTGGACAAGAACGCGATCACCAAGCTGGAAGACTTCATCAATGCCCCGTTCGAGCGCATCGACTACACCGATGCGGTCAGCCTGCTGCAGAAGTCCGGCAAGAAGTTCGACTTCCCGGTCGAATGGGGCCTGGACCTGCAGACCGAGCACGAGCGCTGGCTGACCGAGGAGCACGTCGGCCGCCCGGTGGTGGTGACCAACTATCCGGAGCACATCAAGGCCTTCTACATGCGCCTGAACGACGACGGCAAGACCGTTGCCGCGATGGACGTGCTGGCCCCGGGCATCGGCGAGATCATCGGCGGCAGCCAGCGCGAAGAGCGCCTGGACGTGCTGGACGCGCGCATGGCCCAGTTCGGCCTGGATCGCGAGCACTACAGCTGGTACCGCGATTTCCGCCGCTATGGTTCGGTGCCGCACGCAGGCTTCGGCCTGGGCTTCGAGCGCCTGGTGGTGTACGTCTGCGGGCTGTCCAACATCCGCGATGCGATCCCCTACCCGCGCGCCCCGGGCAGCGCGGACTTCTAAGTCCCATACGACCACGGAGATACTTCCCCCATGACCCTGTTCTTCGCCCTCTGTTTCGTCGGCGTCGCAGTGGCCGGGTTCAGTGCCTTCGTGATCTTCTGGCCGCTGACCCTGGTGCACGTGCGCGACCGCCATCCGGCGCTCGCCGCGCGCTTCGGCAGCGGCGCCTTCCTCAAGCCCGATGCCCTGGCCTGGCTGCTGCGACGCGACTATCGGCAGCAACCGGACCGCTCCTTGTCCGGGCTGGCGACACCGGCCTGGGTATCGCTGCTGACCCTGCTGGCCGGACTGGGCATGGCTGCCCTGCTCTGGCTGGCCTCGCTCTGGTAATACGCTCATGAATGACATCACCGCCTCGCGCGACAGCTGGTGGCTGGCCAGCCTCGGCAACACCTTGATCTGGGCGCGCCTGCGCGTTCGCCCTGCCGGCACCGCCGAAGTGCTCGACAGCGATGGCAACACGCTGAGCTATGACAGCGAGGACACCGCGCGTTCGCAGCTGTTCGACGCCGAATTCGTCGAGTACGACGGCCTGGACGAGGAAGATGCGCTAGTGCGAGGGTTCAGCCTGCACGAAGTGCAGCCGCCGCAGGCCGACAGCGACGAGGGCCTGCGTGGCCGCATGATCCAGTCGCTGGGCGGGCGCGCCTGACCTCAGCATGTTCACCCCGCGCGCCTTCGCCGAGACCGACCTGCTCTGGCTGGACCGCCTGCTGGCGCGTGACCCGTTCGTCACCGTGCTCACGACCGGCAGCGACGGCCTGCCGGAACTGACCCGGATGCCGGTGCTGTACCAGCGTGACGGACAGCAGATCGAGCTGCGCGGCCACTGGGCCCGCGCCAACCCGCAGTCGCGCCACAACGGTGCGGCCAAGGTGCTGGTCGACGGCCCGCATGGCTACGTCTCGGCCAGCTGGTATCCGGACAAGGAGCCTGCCGCGCGGGTGCCGACCTGGAACTACGCCGCCGCCGAGCTGCGTGGCCAGCTGCAGACCTTCGACGACACCGATGCGCTGGCCGGACTGGTCGGCGCGATCAGCGACCGTTTCGAAGCCAGTGTCGGGCAGGCGTGGCAGTTCGATGCCACGCGCGCCGAGCATGGCCCGGAGCTCCGCGCCATCGTCGGCTTCCGCTTCCAGGTTGAACAGGTGCAGCTGAAGCTGAAACTCAGCCAGAACCATCCCGACGCCAACCAGCAGGCGGTGATCACCGCGCTGGACGCACTGGGCACCCCTTCTTCCCATGAGCTGGCGCAGTGGATGCGCTGGCACCGTGAACAGGCCGCTACCGACGGCTGATCACCTCAGATTCCCGCGAAAGCGCGATCAGAACGGCCGCGCCTTGCCCCCACCCGACGCCAGGGATACCGCACATGAAAGACATCCACCGCCTGCTGCAGAACAACCGCGACTGGGCCGATCGCATCGCCAAGGAAGACCCTGACTTCTTCCAGCAGCTGTCCAAGCAGCAGCATCCGGAGTACCTATGGATCGGCTGCTCAGACTCGCGCGTGCCTGCCAACCAGATCATCGGCATGGCCCCGGGCGAAGTCTTCGTGCATCGCAACGTCGCCAACGTGGTGGCACACAGCGACCTGAACTGCCTGAGCGTGGTGCAGTACGCAGTGGACCAGCTGAAGGTGAAGCACATCCTGATCGTCGGCCACTACGGATGCGGCGGCGTGCATGCGTGCCTGCACAACACCCGCGTCGGCCTGGCCGACAACTGGCTGCGCCATGTCGGCGATGTCGTGCAGAAGCACCAGGGCATCCTCGATGCGATCGAGGATGACGAGCTGAAGCACGCGCGCCTGTGCGAACTGAACGTGATCGAGCAGGTCGCCAACCTGTGCCGTTCGACCATCGTCGAGGACGCCTGGGCGCGCGGCCAGAAGCTGATGGTGCACGGCTGGGTCTACAGCCTGAAGAACGGCCGCGTCAGCGAAATGGGCATCGACGTCGGTGCGCCGGAAGAGCTGAAGCCGGCCTATGAAAAGGCGCTGTCCTATGTTCCGCGCCAGGGCCGGCGCGACTGACCTCACTACGGACCACGACCATGCTCGCCTCGCCGATCAACCTGCACGCCTGGATCGAAGAACATCGCCACCTGCTGAAGCCGCCGGTGGGCAACAAGATGATCGACAACGGCGACTTCATCGTGATGGTGGTGGGCGGGCCGAACTCGCGCACCGACTACCACTACGACGAAGGCCCGGAGTGGTTCTACCAGCTCGAAGGCGAGATGGTCCTGAAGGTGCAGGAAGACGGCGCGGTGCGCGACATCCCGATCCGCGCCGGCGAGATCTTCCTGCTGCCGGCCAGGGTGCCGCACTCGCCGCGGCGCCCGCCCGGCGGGGTCGGCCTGGTGGTCGAACGCAAGCGCCTGCCGCATGAGATGGACGGCGTGATCTGGCACTGCGAGCGCTGCAACCACAAGCTGCACGAAGAGTTCTTCACGCTGCAGAACATCGAAACCGACCTGCCGAAGGTGTTCGCGCGTTACCACGACAGCCTGGAGCTGCGTACCTGCAGCCAGTGCGGGCACGTGGATCCGCTGCCGGCGCCTGCAGCGGGCTGACCACCTCCCCCGGTAGAGCCGCGCCCAGCCGCGCCCGCCGGGCACCGACGCCGAGCCCG
>NZ_JASJSI010000011.1:63142-64740 GCF_030237085.1 Stenotrophomonas maltophilia group sp. Smal32 | reverse complement strand
CGAGCGCATGCTCGGCTGGTTTTGCATTCGTGCAGGTGACGACGAAGAGCAGCCGAGCTTGGGCTCGGCTCTACAGGATCAACCCTGCCCGGCCAGCGCGCGCAGGGTGATGCCGACGATGTAGGCCAGATAGGTGCCGGTGGCGTAGCCCATCGTGCCCAGCAGCACGCCCACCGGCGCCAGCGCCGGATGGAACGCCGCGGCCACCACCGGTGCCGAGGCTGGCCCACCGATGTTCGATTGCGAGCCGATGGCGAAGTAGAAGAACGGCACTTTCAGCAGCTTGCCCAGGCACCACAGCAGCACGATGTGCACGCTGATCCAGATGATGCCCAGCAGGAACAGCCACGGACGGTCCAGCAGCGCCAGCAGATCCATCTGCATGCCGATGCAGGCGATCAGGAAGTACAGCAGCAGCGAGCCCAGGCGCGATGCACCCGCGCCCTCGAGATTGCGTGCACGGGTGAAACTGAGGCTGAGGCCCAACGTGGTCGACAGCACCACCACCCACACGAACGGCGCATCCAGGCTGAACTGCGCAGCCCAGCTGACATTGGCCTTGAACCACGCCGCCAGCGGCGCGCCAATGGCGTGGGCCAGCCCGACACCGCCAAAGGCCACCGCCACGATCAACATCAGGTCGGTGAGGCTGGGAATGCGTTCATGCTCAGCCTGGAAGCGCGCGATGCGCTCCTTCAGCTCATCGATGGCCGAGGTATCTGCGCCGCTGCGTGCATCGATCTTCGCGGTACGCCCGGCCAGGAAGATCAGAGCGGCCATCCACACGTAGCCGACACCCACGTCGACCACCGCGAACTGGCCGAACGTGGTGGCGTTGACGTCGAACACTTCGCGCATCGCCAGCATGTTGGCGCCGCCACCGATCCAGCTGCCCGCCAACGCGGCCATGCCGGCCCAGGTGTCACCGGCCACGGTTTCCGGATGTACGGCGCGCATCAGCAGGAAAGCCACTACCGCGCCGAGCATGATGCTGGCCGAAGCGCCCAGGTACATCAGCACCAGCTTCGGGCCGAGCCGCAGGATGCCCTTGATGTCCACCGCCAGGGTGAGCAGGATCAGCGCCGCCGGCAGCAGGATGTCGCGCGCGATCGGGTTGTAGAGCCTGGTGTTCTGCCCGTCGATCAGGCCGACGGTGTTGTAGATGCCGGGAATCAGGTAGCACAGCAGCAGCGCCGGCACGAAGGTGTAGAAGCGCTTCCACAGGCCCTGCTCACGGGAGGCGGTCCAGAACACGGCGCCGAGCGTGGCGGCGATCAAACCAAAGACGACGATGTCGTTCTGGATCAGAGCAGTCGAAGGCATGCATGCGCTCATGTAGAGCCGAGCCATGCTCGGCTGCTGTTGGCGGGGAACCTCGCCCCCAGCACCCCCCCATTGGTGGGCTCTACAACAAACACATCGCCCCCCCGGGGGGGGGCGGTGGTCCCGGTTATTTGCCGCAGTGGTGCTTTACCCACGCAAATACGGTGTTGTTGCAAACCATTCTGTTTTTTGGCTTAATCACACACTTGTTTTAAATACCGCAATAAAACAAAAAAGATATGAATACCAAGCGGAGGGCACCCGTGTAACCACCC
>NZ_JASJSI010000011.1:0-63132 GCF_030237085.1 Stenotrophomonas maltophilia group sp. Smal32 | reverse complement strand
GTATGCCACAGCCCTATCGCTGGGGGGGGGGTCCACCCCGCGGGGGGGGGGGGGGGTATAAAAAAAAATAAGAGTTGTTTTTTTTTTTTTTTCTTAGTATTAGTAGGGGGTGTGCCTATTTTCACCCCCGGCGGGTGGGGGGGTTGTTGGGGGCTTAACAGCCAACACCGCCCCCCGTGAGCGCGGGCGCATAAAAAAAAAGCAGAGCCCCGCCCCGGGGGGCGGCGCTGGACCGGCTTATTCGCCGATGTGCTGCTTCAGCCAGGCATTGACGGTGTCGTGCCACAGGATGCTGTTGTTCGGCTTCAGCACCCAGTGGTTCTCATCCGGGAAGTACAGGAACTTCGATTCGATGCCCTGGCGCTGGGCAGCGGTGAACGCAGCCAGGCCCTGCTCGACCGGAATGCGGAAGTCCTGCTGGCCGTGGATCACCAGGATCGGCTTCTTCCAGTCGGCCACGTGGTTGACCGGGTTGAACTTCTCATAGTTCGCCGCCTTCTGGTACGGCGTACCGCCCTGCTCCCACTCGGTGAACCACAGTTCTTCGGTGGCGTAACCCATCATGCGCTGGTCGAACACGCCGTCATGGTTGACCAGGCACTTGAACGGGCTGTTCCAGTTGCCGGCGATCCAGTTGACCATGAAGCCGCCGTAGCTGGCGCCCAGCGCACAGGCCTTTTCACCGTTGAGGAAGGAATACTTCTTCAGCGCCGCGTCCCAGCCCTTCTGCAGGTCTTCCAGCGGGCGGTCGCCCCAGTGCTGGCTGATCGCATCGGTGAAGGCCTGGCCGTAGCCAGTGGAACCGTGGAAGTCGATCATCACCACCGCGTAGCCCTGGCCCGCGTAGGTCTGCGGGTTCCAGCGATAGCTCCAGCCGTTGCCGAAACTGCCCTGCGGACCGCCGTGGATCAGGAATGCGACCGGGTAGGACTTGCCTTCCTGGTAGTTGTGCGGCTTGACCACGTAGCCGTGCACGGTGTCGTTGTTCCAGCCCTTGAACTCGAACTGCTCGTAGTCGCCGAAGGACACGTCCTTCAGTACGTCGCCAGCGGCTGGGGTCAGCGCGCGCAGCTCGCCGATCGGCTGGCCCGCGGCCGGGAGCAGGCCGACCAGCACCTGGTCGTTGCTCTTCAGGCTGTTGCGGGTGATGGCCACGCTGGTGCCGGCCACGTCGACCGAGGTCACGCTGCCGTCGCCGATCAGCCTGGTGGCCTTGCCGCTGGCCACGTCGATCTGGAACAGCGGGTGCTCGCCAAGGTCATCGGCGGTGGTGTAGATGCTGGCGCCGTCGGCGGACAGGGCGATGCCACCGGCCGAACGATCCCACTGCGGGGCGATCTCGCGGGTCTTGCCGCTGGCCAGGTCCATCGCCATCAGGCCGAAGCGGTCGGCCTCGAAGCCCGGGCGCTTCATCGCACGGTAGAACAGGGTCTTGCCGTCCGCACTGAACACCGGGCCGGCATCCCAGGCGGGATTGGACGCGGTCAGGTTGACCGGCGCCTGCTTGCCGGCAGCGTCGAAGCGGTACAGATCGAAATTGGTCGACCACGGTTCCTGCTTGCCGGCCACGCGGATGCTGGCCACCACGCTGGCGCCATCCGGCGACCAAGCGAAATCGTCATTGCCACCGAACGGCTTGGACGGCGCATCACCATCGATGGTGGCGCTCAGCGCCGAAGCGCCCTTGACCGGACCGGCCTTGGCGACCGGCAGCGGCGCCACGAACAGGGTGTTGCGGCGGCCGTCGTTCCAGGTATCCCAGTGGCGCACGAACAGCGAATCGAAGACCTTGCCGCTGGCCTTGGCGCCGGCCACATCCTTCAGCTTCTTCTCGGTGCAGGCCAGGTCCGAGGCGCAGGCCTGGAACACGCCGGCGCTGAACAGCACGCGGTCGTCCTGTGGCGACACGTGGTAGCTGTCCACGTCGACCGCGAAATCGGTCAGCTGGCGCGGGGTGCCACCGCTGAGCGGCTGGGCGTACAGCTGCTGGCTGCCGTTCTTCGCGCTGAGGAAGTACACGGTCTGGCCATCAGCAGACAGCGAGGCGGAATTGACGTTCCAGCCGGCCGGGGTGATCTGCTTCGGCGGTGCCGCGTCGCGGGTACGCAGGTTGCGCGCGAACAGCGCGGTGGAGGCCTTCAGGTTGGCGTCCACGCTGCGCTTGGCGAACACCACGATGCCACCGTCCGCGGTCAGCACCGGCGCGGAGACGCGGTCCATCGCCACCATGTCGCGGACTTCCAGGCCACGGGCAGCGGCAACGCTGGGAAGGGCGGCCAGCAGGCTCAGTGGCAGCAGGGCATGACGCAGTTTCATCGGAGTCTCCGCAGGACGGCAAAAAACCGATGTTAGGCCCGTGCGGCCGGGGCTGCCAAGGCCATCGGTCATGGCTGCGGGCGGGCAGCCGCCAGAAACAGCAAACCCCGCCGGGGCGGGGTTTGCGGGGACACCGGGGTCGGATCCGATTCCGGCGGAATCGGCTCTGACCCCAAAACGCTGTCAGCGCGGGGTCAGAGCCCTTCCTGCAGGAAGGGATCCGACCGCATTGCTTACGCGACTGCGCGCTTGCCGGTGCGGTAGATCAGCCAGCCGACCAGGAACAGCACGGCCAGGCCGATCCACTGTGCGCCCGGCAGGTGGAACGGCACGGCCAGCACGTCGGCGCGGCTGCTGACCACGATCGGAATCGCGATGGCGATGCCCATCAGCGCCTCGCCGGTGATCAGGCCGGCGGCGAACAGCACGCCTGGCTTGTGCACGCGGTCGCGGCCTTCCTCGTCATCGGCACGCACCTTGTGGAAGCGCTCGACCAGGTAGGCGATCAGGCCACCAAGGAAGATCGGCACCATCAGCTCCAGCGGCAGGTAGATACCGATGGCGGCGGCCAGCACCGGCACGCGGAAGCGGGCGTTGCGCGCCTTCAGCCAGCTGTCGAAGGCGATGATGGCGGCGCCGACCACGGCACCGATGCCGATGAAGGTCCACGGCAGTTCGCCACCGAACAGGCCCTTGGCCACCGAGGCCATCAGGTTGGCCTGCGGCGCAGCCAGCGCGTTCGGATGCAGCTCGGACTTCACGCCGATGCCGTAGGCGGTGGCCAGCAGGTTCAGCACCGGGGCCATGATCAGCGCGCACGAGAACGCACCGATGCCCAGCATCAGCTGCTGCTTCCACGGGGTGGCACCGACGATGTAGCCGGCCTTGAGGTCCTGCAGGTTGTCACCGCCGACCGCGGCGGCGCAGCACACCACCGCACCGATCATGATCGCGGCCACCGCACCCAGCGGCGCACCGCCGGCACCGACCGGCTTCAGGCCATCGGCACCGAGCAGCACGACCAGCACGGCCGAGGCGAACAGGATGGTGGAGATGGTGATGCCCGAAACCGGGTTGTTGGACGAACCGATCAGGCCGGCCAGGTAGGCCGAGACCGACACGAACAGGAAGCCGGCGACGATCATGATGAGGGTCATCGGGATCGACACGTGCCACTGGCCGACGATGGCCTGGTACAGGGCCAGCAGCGGCAGCACGAAGGCCACCAGGGCGACCAGCATCCACTTCATCGGCAGGTCGCGCTCGGTGTGCGCCAGCACCGGGCCACCGCTCTTGCGGGCAGCGGCGAAGCCACTCTTGACGCCGTTCAGCAGCGACTTGCGCAGCGAGATCAGGGTCCAGATGCCACCGATCAGCATGGCGCCAACGCCCAGGTAACGCATCTTCGCGCCCCAGATGGCGAACGCGGCTTCGGTGGAGGACGCTGCGGCAACCGACGCGGCCAATGCCGGATCGGTGTTCATGAAGAACGCCTGGTAGATCGGGATGGCGATGTGCCAGGTCAGGATCGAGCCGGACACCACCACGATGCCGACGTTGAGGCCGACGATGTAGCCCACGCCCAGCAGCGCCGGCGACAGGTTGGTGCCGATGAAGGCGGTGACCTTGGAGCTGCCGACATAGGCCGAGGTGGCCCAGGCGTCCGGGATCAGGCGCATGCCGCTTTCCGCGGCCAGCTTCACGAACGCACCGATCACCGCCGACAGGCCGAGGATCTTCAGGCCCGGGCCCGGGTTCTCACCGGCCTTGAGCACTTCGGCCGCGGCCTTGCCTTCCGGGAACGGCAGCGGGTCTTCGACGATCATCGAACGGCGCAGAGGCACCGAGAACAGCACGCCCAGCAGGCCGCCCAGGCCGGCGATGCCCAGCACCCACCAGTACTTGAAGTCCGGCCAGTAGCCCATGATCACCAGCGCCGGAATCGTAAAGATCACACCCGCGGCGATCGACGAGCCGGCCGAGGCACCGGTCTGCACGATGTTGTTTTCAAGGATGGAGCCACCGCCCAGCAGGCGCAGCACGCCCATGGAAATCACCGCGGCGGGAATGGCGGTGGCGATGGTCAGGCCTGCGAACAGACCGAGGTAGGCGTTTGCGGCCGACAGCACCACCGCCAGCACGATGGCCAGGGCCACTGCGCGGAAGGTGAGCTGCTTGGGCGCAGCGTCGTGGTTCATGGAAGCCCCTGCTGGCAAAAAATCCCGATCACGCTAGCGTTCAGGGGGCGGCAAGTCCAGTGCGCATGGTCACCGCAGGACATGGCCCAACGCCCTCCCCGACCCGCTCGGCAAGGCCAACCGGCCGATCCGGCAAGGCCAGGCAACGCCTGCCGCAAAAAGGGGACGGGGGGATCAAGTCGCATTTGTCATAAGCGCCGTGATGCGGCCCATCCCCTTCTATAATCGCGCCCTTTCCGCTGTCCCCGCCGTCGATGACCGTTGCCGCTACCGCCTCCGACGACTTCCTGGGCCATCCCAAGGGCGTCTACGTCTGCTTCTTCACCGAAATGTGGGAGCGCTTCTCCTTCTACGGGATGAAGGCGCTGCTGCTGCTTTACCTCACCAAATACCACCTGTTCGGCGACAAGGCCGGCCTGGATCTCCTGGGCGCCTACGGTGGCCTGGTGTACTGCATCCCGGTATTCGGCGGCATGCTGGCCGACCGCTGGCTGGGCATGCGCCGGGCGGTGCTGTTCGGCGGCATCCTGCTGGTGCTCGGCCACCTCGGCATGGCCTTCGAGGGCCACGCGGCGTACCGGGTCAACGGTGAGGTGGTGCGCGACACCTCGGCGCTGGCGGTGACCTACCTGTCGCTGGCACTGATCATCATGGGCGTGGGCTTCCTGAAGCCGAACATCTCCACCATCGTCGGCAAGCTCTACGCCAAGGACGATCCGCGCCGCGATTCGGGTTTCTCGTTGTTCTACGCCGGCATCAACCTGGGCGCGCTGTTCTCGTCGTTGGTGTGCGGCTTCCTCGGCGAAGCCTACGGCTGGAAATACGGTTTCGGCGCCGCCGGCATCGGCA
Source organism: Stenotrophomonas maltophilia group sp. Smal32 (assembly GCF_030237085.1). NCBI lineage: Bacteria > Pseudomonadati > Pseudomonadota > Gammaproteobacteria > Lysobacterales > Lysobacteraceae > Stenotrophomonas > Stenotrophomonas maltophilia group sp. Smal32. Next base: position 57,769 of record NZ_JASJSI010000011.1, on the reverse strand, counting down.
TGCTGGCCGGCCTGGCGATGTTCCTGTGGGGACAGAAATACCTGCAGGGCCACGCCGAACCGCCACAGCCGGCCGCGCTGAAGCAGAAGGTGCTGGGCCTGCCGCGCGAATGGCTCATTTATCTGTGCGCGGTGCTCGGTGTGCTGCCGGTGGCGTGGCTGATGTGGGCGGCTGGCAATGGCGCGTTCGCGCTCGGCGGTGAAATCAGCCTGGCGCTGATGCTGATGCTGGTGGTGCTGGGCGGCGTGCTTGTCTGGTTCGCCTGGTTCACCGGCGCGAAGTGCACGCCGGTGCAGCGCCAGCAGATGATCGCGCTGATGGTACTGATCTTCATGGCGCTGGTGTTCTTCACGATGTACGAGCAGTCCTACGGCTCGTGGGTGACCTTCACCGACCGCCTGCTGACTAAGGACATCGTGCCCTCGCTGGTGATCACCGGCGGCACGCCGCTGCCGTGGTCGATCATCTCGCTGCTGCTGGCACCGCTCGGTTTCGTGGTCAGCGCGCGGTTGTCCGAGCGCCGTCCGGGGTCGTCGGCGCCGCGCACCTTCTTTGCCGCCATCGTCGTACTGATGCTGGTGCTGCTGGTGCGCGACTGTCTGGTGATTCCGCAGACCGCCGGCTCGCTCACCTATCTCGGCGGCCTGTTCCTGGTGCTGCTGGCACCGGCCTTCGCTGCACTGTGGACCTGGATGGACCGCCGCGGCTGGGAGCCGGGCAAGCCGGTGAAGTCGGCCTGGGGCCTGGTGATCGGCGCGCTTTCATTCGTCCCGCTGGCACTGGCCGCACAGCAGGTCGGCGCCACCGGCGAGATGGCCAGCGTGTGGTGGCTGGTGCTGGCCTACTTCCTGCTGGCCAGCGGTGAGATGTGCCTGTCGCCGGTTGGCCTGTCCGCGGTGACCCAGCTTGCGGTGCCGCGGGTGATGAGCCTGATGATGGGCACCTGGTTCCTGGCCACCGCGTTCTCGGAAACGCTGGCCGCATTGTTCGGCAAGCTGGCTGCGATCGAGGTACCGGAAGGCGAATCGCTGGACATGGTGGCCGCGGCTGGTGCCTACGCGCACCTGTTCTGGCTGCTGATGTGGGTCGGCCTCGGCTGCGCGCTGGCGGCTTTCATCGCCGCGCCGTTGCTGAAGAAGATGATGCACGGGGTGAAGTAACCCCACGCACAGGACCCGCGGCGGCGGATGAACCATCGGCCGCCCTTTGCGTCATGGCGCCTTGCCCTTGCTGTCCGCAGCCGCAGTCGTGGCGGTCTTGCCACCCAGGCTGCGTGACAGGAACGCCAGCAGCTTGCCGTAGTACTCGCTGCGATGGACTTCGGTATAGAAGCCGTGCCCTTCGGTCTTGTAGTACAGGCTTTCCACCGGCGTACCGGCACGCTTGAGCGCCGCTTCCATGCGCTCGGTATGCTGGATCGGGGCGCGCTTGTCTTGACCACCGGCCGCCAGGAACACTGGAACCTTGATCTGACCGGCCAGGTTGACCGGCGAGACCGCGCCCAACGTGGCTGGATCACCCAGCCACTCGCGCAGGTAGCTCATCCCGGAGTTCCGGCCCTGGATATCGCCGCCGGTGAACATCAGCGGCAGGTCGTAGACGCCCACATAGCCGGCCGCGCACCGGTACAGCCCTGGCTCGCGGGCAGCACCCATCATCGCCGAGTAGGCCCCGTAGCTGGCACCGTAGATGCAGATGCGCCGGGGATCGGCAATGCCTTCGCTGATTGCCCATCGCGTCGCGTCGGTCACGTCGTCCTGCATCGCGCCACCCCACTGTTTCAGTGCTGCCCGGCTGTGGGCACGGCCATAGTTGCCCGAGCCGCGGAAATTGATCTGCAGCACGGCGTAGCCGGCAGCGGCCAGCAACTGGTTCTCGTGATCGAAACTGCCGTTGTCGAATATCCCGATCGGCCCACCATGCGGCACCACCACCATCGGCAGGTCACGGCCGGTACTGCCATGCGGGACTGTCAGGAATCCATGGAGCTCCAACCCATCGCGCGCCTTCAGCAGGACCGGCCGCACCGACGCAGTGGTCTCCGGGTCAATCCATTCGCTGCGCGCCATCAGGAAGCGCGCCTGGTTGCGGTCGCGGTCGTACAGGTAGAACTCGCCCGGATTGGAACCGGACCCGGTTTCCACCAGCAGGCGGCGACCGTCGCGGGTACTGGAAGTGATGAACACTGCACGGCCGGGGAAGGCTGCTTCCAGGCTGCGGTACAGGCGCGCCTCGTCCGAGCTTTCGTCGAAGAACCGGGTATGCGGTGTGTTTCCCTGGAACAGTGCGCCGACCGGCACGGTGCTGCCCGGGCGGCGGATCAGTCGCGCTGGATCGACGACCTCGTCGCGCAGCACGACCTTGCGCTCCTGCGTGGCCGGGTTCCAGCTGACGATGGCATCGGGGCCGCTGGCCTGCTCACTGAGCAGGTAGGCCAACTGGCCGTCGGCGGAAAAGCCCAGCGCCGCCTCGGCGCGGCCGCTGCGTTTCTCATCATTGACCAGCACCCAGTCACCACCGTTGCGGTGGTAGAGCCGATGGACATTATCGGTACCGGCGCCCTGGACGAAACGCACGTCGCCTCGGGCATCCACCACATAGGAGGCACCCGGCATCGGCGCGCGGGCCAGCAGCCGCTGCTTGCCGCTTGCCAGTTCCAGCTGGGCCGCATAGCCATTGGCATCCAGCCGCGATCCGCCTACCGCGATGACCACGTGGGCATCATCGCCGGGCAGGGCGTCACTGAGGAACGCCGCAGCCGACGTCCGGTACTTGGGCCGCACGCGCAGGCCAAGATCGCGGTAGCCCACCAGTAGTTCCGGTCGCCCGGTGCGCGCATCGAGTGTCAGCAGTTCGCCGGTGGCCCAGGGCGCATCGCGGGTGCCGAACTTCTGCGCCAGACCGAACATCACCTGATCGTTGTTGACCCAGTGCATGTTGAAGACATGCGAATTGAGGGGTGGGCGCAGGTTGCCCACCGGCGTGTTGTCGTCCGTACGAAGGATGATCACAGCGGTGAAGCCGTCCGCAGGCACGGTCGCGGCCAGATAGTCGCCCCCGGGAGACAGCACGACATCGCCGAACTTGTCCGCCCGCACATAGGCGCCCAGATCGATCGCAGCAGCGGTTCCACACCACAATCCCGCCACGATGAGGGCGGCCAGCCAGCGCTTGTGCATCCTTCTCTCCCCTGCCTGGACCCCTTGTCCCGGCTGGCCGATTCTAGGCAGGCCGGTGCCCGGCCCGCCAGTGGCGCACAAAAAACGACGGCACCGTTGCCGGTGCCGTCGTTACCACTACCTTGGAGAGAGAGTCAGGACGTGGGTTCGGGGGGCGTGCGCCAGGTCAATGGACCCCGCGCACCGCCAACGTGAGGGCCAGGATGCTGAGGATCACCGCGATGGTGCCGTCGAGCACGCGCCAGGTGCTGGGCTTGGTGAACAGCGGCGCCAGCAGGCGCGCGCCCAGGCCCTGCGCGGTCAGCCACAGGCAGCTGGCGGTGACCACGCCGGCAGCGAAGGCCATGCGGGCATTGCCGAAGTTCTCGGCGATCGAACCGATCACCATCATGTCCAGCCAGAAGTGCGGGTTGATCAGCGAGAAACCGACCGCGGCCATCAGCACCGCGCGGCGGCTGCCGTCGTCGCTGTCGGCCTCGCCCATGCCGCCGCCACCGGCGATCGCACGGCGTGCCGACTTCATTGCGTACCAGGCCAGGAACGCGACACCCGTCCACAGCACGGCGGTGGTCAGCCACGGCAGTGCCGAGGTGAGCGTGCGCAGGCCGGCCACGCTGGCGAAGATGAAGATCGCATCGATGGCCGCACAGGTGGCAACCACCGGCACGATGTGCTTGCGCAGGATGCCCTGGCGCAGGATGAAGGCGCTCTGGGCCCCGACCACGGCGAACAGGCCGATGCCGGTAGCTGCACCAGAGAACCAGGCACCGAGGCCGGTGCTGGCGGAGATGACCGAGAACATGGGATTCACTGCCTTTACTTGCTTGGGGGACGGTGCCTCGCGAAGGCGGACAGCACCGGAACGAGCGCCATTGTCGCGCCGCAACATGAAAAAGACGAGCTAAACTTTCTAAACCAACATTAGCGGAGCTTAATTCGATGCGTATCGATCATGCCCAGCTGCGCGCCCTGGCCGCGGTGATCCGCGAAGGCAGCTTCGACCGCGCCGCGCAGTCGCTGAATGTCACGCCCTCGGCCATCTCGCAGCGGGTCAAAGCGCTGGAAGATCGGATCGGCCGGCTGCTGGTCAAGCGCGGCACCCCGGCCACCGCCACCGCGGAGGGGCAGCTGCTGGTGCAGCTGGCCGAGCAGACCGCCCTGCTCGAGCATGATGCACTGCACCGGATGGGCCTGGCCGACGAGGATCTGCCACAGGCCAGCATCCCGGTGGCGGTGAACCACGACAGCCTGGAAACCTGGTTCCCGCAGGCGGCCTACCAGTTCGCGCAGACCACCGGCACCACCCTGGACCTGCGCGTGGAGGACCAGGACCACACCGTCGAACTGCTGCGCCAGGGCACGGTGCTGGGCGCGGTGACGACGCTGGACGAGCCGGTGCAGGGTTGCCAGATCCACGCGCTGGGCAGCATCCGCTACGCAGCGACCTGTACGCCCGAGTTCCGCGAGCGCCACTTCGCCAAGGGCGTGACCGCGCAGGCGTTGGCACAGGCCCCGGTGCTGGTGTTCAACCGCAAGGACGACATGCAGTCGCGCTTTGCCCGGCGCATGGCCGGCGACGATCTGCCCAGCACCGCGCCGACCTGGTGGATCCCGTCCACCCGCGCTTTCGTGCAGGCCAACCTGGGCGGCATGGGTTGGACCATGAACCCCCTGCCGCTGGTCAAGCGGCACCTGGATGCTGGACGCCTGGTCTATGTGCGCCAGCGCGCGTGGGAAGACGTACCGCTGTACTGGCAGCACTGGAAAGGCGACGTGCAGACCATGGCGCTGCTGACCCGCGCGGTGCTGGACGCGTCCTCCGCGCTGATCCGGCGCAAGCGCTGAGAAAAAGGGGACGGAGGGGATTAATTCGTCTTTGCCCTGTATGACGTTTGGGCCTTAAACGACTTAATCCCCTCCGTCCCCTTTTTCTCCATCCAATCTCCATGCGCCCTACACACCAGGTCCATGCGTGATGCGGATACTGGCCGGCCGATCACTGCAAGGAAGCCCTGCATGCCTGTATTCGTCCGCGATGCGCGCCCTGAAGACGCTGCCGCCTGCATCGACCTGCGTGGGCGTACCCGCGAAAACGCCTTCAGTGCCTTGCAGCTGGCGGAGCTGGGCATCACCGCGCAGACATGGGCCGAAGGCATCTCCGGTGGCGATTTCATCGGCCGCATCGCCTGGGACGGCGAGCGCATGGCCGGCTACTGCTTCGCCGACCGCGACAGCGGTGAAGTGCTGGTGCTGGCCCTGCTGCCGGATTACGAAGGCCGTGGCATCGGCCGCCAGCTGCTGCAGGAGGTGGTCAGCCTGACCCGCGACGCCGGCCACCGGCGCCTGTTCCTGGCCTGCTCGGCCGACCCGCGATCGCGCTCGCACGGCTTCTATCGGCGCCTGGGCTGGCGTCCGACCGGAGACATCGACGAGGCCGGTGACGAGATTCTTGAGTTGGTTTGATTGACGGCGCCGCCAGGCATCGCCCGGCGCTACCGGGTGAGGATGGCGCGAAGCGCCGGATGCTGCGTTGCATCAAAAAAGGACCGGAACCGGTTAGAATCGCGTCTGGATGCTGCAAGGCGTTGTTTCTTCACGCCCTTTCCCTGCTGCATGCGCATCCTGAACTCCTCCCCTCCGCCAACGATCCCGCCCCCATGAAGAAATTTGGCAAGGCTCTTCTCGCCCTGCTCGTGCTGCTGTTGCTGGCCGCCGCGCTGTTCCTGTACTGGCCGCTGACCCAGCGCTCGGTGCCCGCCGCCAGCAACGACAAGCCCGTCGACGTTGTGCTGGTCGGCGCCGGCATCATGAGCATCACCCTGGCCACCTACCTGCAGGAACTGCAGCCGGACTGGAACATCCAGGTCTACGAACGCCTCGACGGCGTCGCCGGTGAAAGCTCCGATGGCTGGAACAACGCCGGCACCGGCCACTCGGCGTTCGCCGAACTGAACTACACCCCGGAACTGCCCGACGGCAGCATCGAGACCAAGCGCGCGGTCGGCATCGCCGAATCGTTCGAGGTCTCGCGCCAGTTCTGGTCGCACCAGGTCAAGCAAGGCCGGCTGAGCCAGCCCAGCGACTTCATCAACCCGACCCCGCACATGAGCTTCGTCTGGGGCGATGACAACATCGCCTACCTGCACAAGCGCCAGCAGGCCCTGGTGAAGAATCCGCTGTTCTACGGCATGCAGTACTCGGAAGATCCGGCGCAGATCAAGCAGTGGGCCCCGCTGCTGATGGAAGGCCGTGACCCGAAGTAGAAGGTTGCCGCGACCTGGATGCCGCTCGGCACCGACGTCAACTTCGGTGTGATCACCCGCCAGCTGACCACCGGCCTGCAGCGCAGCCCGAACTTCAGCCTGCACCTGAACCATGAAGTGAGCGCGCTGCGGCAGAACGCCGACAAGAGCTGGAACGTAACGGTGAAGGACCTCAAGGCCGGCACCGAGTCCACGACCCACGCCCGCTTCGTGTTCATCGGTGCCGGTGGCGCCGCGCTGAAGCTGCTGCAGATGTCGGGCATCCCGGAATCGAAGGACTACGCCGGCTTCCCGGTCGGTGGCCAGTTCCTCGCCTTCCAGGGCCAGGACGTGACTTCGCGCCACGGCGTGAAGGCCTACGGCATGGCCGAAACCGGTTCGCCGCCGATGTCGGTGCCGCACCTGGATGCGCGCAAGCTGGATGGCAAGCCGGTGGTCCTGTTCGGGCCGTTCGCGCTGTACAGCACCAAGTTCCTCAAGCACGGCTCGTGGTGGGACCTGTACTCGTCGGTCACCCACAACAACGTCGGCCCGATGCTGGAAGTGGGCAAGGACAACCTGGACCTGGTGCAGTACCTGATGGGCCAGGCGCGCCTGAACGATGCCGATCGCCAGGCCGAGCTGGTCAAGTACTTCCCCAACGCCAAGCCGGGCGACTGGAAGCTGGTCACCGCCGGCCAGCGCGTGCAGATCATCAAGCGTGACCCGCTGAAGGGCGCGGTGCTGCAGTTCGGTACCGAGATCGTGACCGACAAGGACCACACCCTCGCCGCCCTGCTCGGCGCTTCGCCGGGTGCGTCGACCTCGCCGCCGATCATGCTGGACCTGATGGCCAAGGCCTTCCCGGACCAGATGAAGGCCGGCTGGGAGACCCGCCTGCGCGAGATCGTGCCGTCGTACGGGCGCAAGCTCAACGACAGCGCGGCGCTGGTGAACGAGATCCGCACACTGACCAGCCAGACCCTGCACCTGCCCTACCTTGAAGTACCGGTGGATGGCAACGCGGCAGCGCCTGCACCGGCCGCAGTTCCGGCCCCGGTTCCGACGCCGGCCAAGGAAAAGCGCAACGCCAATGAGGAACTGCAGGCACTGTAAGCCTGCGCGTTCCTTGAGATGCAGACGGACGGCCACCTTCGGGTGGCCGTTTGCGTTTGGGCGGGCCACCGCCTGTAGAGCCGAGCCCATGCTCGGCTCCGGCAAAAAGCAGCCGAGCATGGCTCGGCTCTACAGAAAGCGATGCCCCGCGCCGGGAACCCTGCGCACAATAACGCGAATTGTAATGTTGTTAAGAAGCATTTACATTGGCACCCTGCGCAGTGACCGCGCCCCTCCCAGATGGACCTGATGTGCCCGAAGCCGCCGCCCCGGGTGCTTGACGACTGTTGCCGCCCTTCCCCCGCTTCCGAGCTTCGAGCCCACCATGTTTCCGACCCTGCCCAACCGCCTGCCCCGCCGCGCGCTGCTGCCGGCTGCCCTGCTTTCGTCGCTGTCCCTGCTGGCCGCACCCAGTGCGTTCGCTGCGGCCGATGGCGCCGCCGATGCCAAGACCCTGGACCGGGTCAGCGTCCATGCCGAGCAGTCCGCTCCGCCATCCAGCACCACCCGCCTGCCGATCACGCTGCAGGAAACCCCGCAGTCGGCCACTGCGATCAGCCTGAAGCGCCTGCAGGACGAATCGCTGTTCAGCATCAACGACGTGATGCGCAACGTCACCGGCGTCAGCGTGTCCTTCTATGACACCCAGCGCCCGCTGTACTACGCACGCGGCTTCGCCATCACTGACTTCCAGGTCGACGGCATCCCGACCTACAGCGGTTCGACCAACCAGGAATACGACACCGCCTTCTACGACCGCATCGAAGTGATCCGCGGCGCCAACGGCCTGCTCAGTGGCGCCGGCGTGCCGTCGGCCACGGTGAACCTGCTGCGCAAGCGCCCGGGCAAGGAGTTCGATGCCTCGTTCGCGGTCAGCGCCGGCAGCTGGGACTATCGGCGCATGGAGGCGGACGTGACCGCACCGCTGACCGATGACGGCCGTTTCCGCAGCCGCGTGGTCGCCGCCTATACCGATCGTGGCCTGTATTACGACCGCTACGACGAGAACAAGATGGCCGGCATGGCGGTGCTGGAGGGCGACGTCACCGACAGCACGACGATCACCCTCGGTTACCAGAGCCAGGACAACAACCCGACCGGCTCGACCTGGGGCACCGTGCCGTTCTTCGACAACCAGGGCAACTTCGCCCACCTGCCGCGTTCGACCAACCTGTCGCCGAAGTGGAGCTACTGGAAGCGCGAGAGCAACACCGCGTTCGCCAACCTCGAACAGCGCTTCGGTGACAACTGGCTGCTGAAGATCAACACCGCCTACACCCGTGGCAACGTACAGAACGTGCGCCTGTACGGCACCGGCAACCCGGACCCGGTGACCGGCTCGGGCATCTTCCTGCGCGCGGCCGCCGGTGATTCCAAGGACACCCGCCGTAATGTCGATGCCTACCTGGCCGGCAGTTTCGATCTGTTCGGCCGTGATCACGACGTGACCCTCGGTGCACAGTGGTCGGACCTGGAAGGCACCACCAACACCCTGGCGCTGAACTACCCGACCGACTGGGCGCGCTGTGGCAGCGAACGCTGCTACTACATCCCCAATGTGTACAGCTGGAACGGCGACATCTCCGAAGTGACCTACCGTCGCACCGGCGCACGTCGCGTCGCCAAGACCACGCAGAGTGGCGTCTACCTGGCCACCCGCCTGCGCCTGGCCGATCCGCTGTCGCTGATTGCCGGTGCGCGGCTGAGCCGCTGGGAAACCCTCAGCCGCTCCTACAACGCGGCAGGCGCGTATACCGGCACCAGCGGCGCCTACAAGGTGAGCGATGAAGTCACTCCGTACGTGGGCCTGGTCTACGACATCACCCCCAACGTGTCGGCCTACGCCAGCTACACCGAGATCTTCAATCCGCAGAACTACAAGGACCGCAACGAGAACCTGCTGGCACCGGTACAGGGCTCGAACCTGGAGGCGGGCATCAAGACGCAGTGGTTCGATGGCCGCCTGACCGCCAATGCCGCCGTGTTCGAAGCCAAGCAGGACAACTACGCGGTGCGTGACATGGGCGTGCCGGAAGGCTCGCTGAGCGATGGCACCTCGGCCTACATCGGCGTCAACGGCACCAAGGCGCGCGGCTGGGAGATGGACGTCAACGGCGAGATCCTGCCGGGCTGGACGGTCAACGCCGGCTACACCCACGTCAAAGTGACCCGCGCCGCCACCGATCTGCTGTACGCCAACCCGCCCAAGGATCTGCTGCAGCTCAACACGCAGCTGCAGCTGCGCGGCGCGCTGGAACGGCTGAGCATCGGTGGCGGCGTGCAGTGGCAGAGCAAGGTACAGGGCTACAACATCGCCTACCCGCTGGGCGGCACGGTCACGGTCAACCAGCCGGCGTACTCGCTGGTGCAGTTCAACGCCAACTACCGCATCAGCGACAACTGGACGGCGACGCTGAGCGTGCGCAATGCGCTGGACAAGACCTACTGGGCCAACCTGGACTACAACAACTTCGGCGAGCCGCGATTCGTGTCGGCCAGCCTGCGCTGGACGTTCTGAGGCAGCTGCGAGGCGGCCGAACTACCGGCCGCAGATCCGCGCTGCCGCCGGTAGGTGTCGACCTTGGTCGACACGGTAGATGCGCCCCGGGGTCGGATCCCTTTCCGCAGAAAAGGGCTCTGACCCCAGGCAACACGAAAGGGCCCGCCTCCGCGCGGGCCCTTCCTTTTGCTGCACTGCGAGTTGCACCCCACGTCGTAATTATGCCGTAATTATTACAACGCCAATCGGACGCCGGTCGATGAACCCGAGCTGGGATACGTTGGAGCGCAGTCGCCAGTCGCGCCTGGAGCGCGCCGCGCCGTGGGCGCGCGGGCACCAGGTCGCGGCCGACGACGTGCGCGAACTGCTGCACGCGCTGCTGGAGCCGGGTGACAAGGTCTGTCTGGAGGGCAACAACCAGAAGCAGGCCGACTTCCTGGCCCAGGTGCTGGCCGGCCTCGACCCGGCACGGGTGCACGACCTGCACATGGTGCAGTCGGTGCTGTCGCTGCCCTCGCACCTGGATGTGTTCGAGCGCGGCGTCGCCTCCAGGCTCGATTTCTCCTTCTCCGGTCCGCAGTCGGTGCGGCTGGCCAACCTGGTGGCCGAAGGGCGCATCCAGATCGGCGCCATCCACACCTACCTGGAGCTGTTCGGCCGGTACTTCATCGACCTGACCCCGCGCGTGGCCCTGGTGGCGGCGCAGGCCGCCGACCGCCACGGCAACCTCTACACCGGCCCGAACACCGAGGACACCCCGGTGATCGTCGAAGCCACTGCGTTCCGGGGCGGCATCGTCATCGCCCAGGTCAACGAGATCGTCGACACCCTGCCCCGCGTCGATATACCCGCCGACTGGGTCAACTTCGTGGTGCAGGCACCGAAGCCGAACCATATCGAGCCGTTGTTCACCCGCGATCCGGCGCAGATTTCCGAGATCCAGGTGTTGATGGCGATGATGGCGATCAAGGGCATCTACGCCGAGTACGGCGTGAACCGCCTGAACCATGGCATCGGCTTCGACACCGCCGCGATCGAACTGCTGCTGCCCACCTACGCCGAGTCACTCGGCCTGAAGGGAAAAATCTGCCAGCACTGGGCACTGAACCCGCATCCGGCGCTGATTCCGGCCATTGAATCCGGGTTCGTGAAGTCGGTGCACTCGTTCGGTTCGGAACTGGGCATGGAGAAGTACATCGCTGCCCGTGGCGATGTGTTCTTCACCGGCGCCGATGGCTCGATGCGTTCCAACCGCGCGTTCTCGCAGACTGCCGGCCTGTACGCCTGCGACATGTTCATCGGCTCCACCCTGCAGATCGACCTGCAGGGCAACAGCTCCACCGCCACCCGCGACCGCATCGCCGGCTTTGGCGGCGCGCCGAACATGGGCTCGGATGCACGCGGTCGCCGCCACGCCAGCGATGCCTGGACCAAGGCCGGCCAGCAGGCCGCCCGCCCTGGCGAAATGCCGCGCGGGCGCAAGCTGGTGGTGCAGATGGTGGAAACCTTCCGCGAGCACATGGCACCGGCCTTCGTTGAACGTCTTGACGCCTGGGAACTGGCCGAGCGCGCACAGATGCCGCTGCCGCCGGTAATGATCTACGGCGACGACGTCAGCCACGTACTGACCGAGGAAGGCATCGCCAACCTGCTGCTGTGCCGCACGCCGGAAGAACGCGAACAGGCGATCCGCGGCGTATCCGGCTACACCGCCATCGGCCTTGGCCGCGACCGCGCGATGGTGGAAAACCTGCGCGACCGTGGCGTGATCCGCCGCCCGGAAGATCTGGGCATTTCGCCGCGCGATGCCAGCCGCGACCTGCTGGCCGCGCGCTCGGTGAAGGACCTGGTGCGCTGGTCCGGCGGCCTGTACGACCCGCCCAAGCGCTTCCGCAACTGGTAAGGGAAAGAGCATGGAAACCCTCGACTATCGATTCGACGGCCGCACCGCTGTGCACTTCCCGCGCGATGCGGTGCTGGTGGGCGTGCTGGCCTCGGGCAACCTGGAAATCCTGCTGGAACCGGATGATCTGGACGGCGCAATGACCGTGCGCATCATCACCGCCGCGCAGGGCTTCGGCACCATCTGGCAGGCGGTGATCGCCGATTTCGCCCAGCGCCATCCGCTGCGCGACGTGCGCGTATCCATCAACGATGCCGGTGCGACCCCGGCGGTAGTCAGCCTGCGCCTGGACCAGGCCGTAGAAACCCTGCTGGCCGGGGGCACGCCATGAGCCACGTACAGCGCCACAGCTATTACGAAGCCGATGCGCGCGAGCGCATCGCCGGACTGGTCGACGCCGGTTCGTTCCGCGAATTCCTTGGCCCGGCGCGGAGGACGATGAGCCCGCACCTGGCCCAGCTGGACCAGCCGGCCGCGTTCGACGATGGCGTCGTGGTGGGCGAAGCCACGCTGCGCGGCAAGCGCGTACTGCTGGCCGCGCAGCAGGGGCAGTTCATGGGCGGTGGCGTGGGCGAAGTACACGGTGCCAAGCTGACCGGATTGCTGCGTCGCGCGGCGGAAACCCGCCCCGATGGCGTGCTGCTGCTGCTCGATACCGGTGGCGTGCGCCTGCATGAAGCCAATGCCGGGCTGATCGCGATCTCCGAAATCATGCGTGCGACCTTTGGCGCACGCGCGGCCGGCGTACCGGTCGTCGCGCTGATCGGCAGCGGCAACGGCGCATTCGGCGGCATGGGCATCGTCGCCCGCTGCTGCACCACGGTGATCATGTCCGAGGAAGGCCGGCTGTCGCTGTCCGGGCCGGAAGTGATCGAGACCGTACGCGGCGTGGAGGAATTCGACTCGCGTGACCGCGCGCTGGTCTGGCGCGTGACCGGTGGCAAGCACCGCTATTTGATCGACCAGGCGCAGGTGCTGGTACCCGACGCCATCGAAGCCTTCGCACAGGCCGCAGGCGATGCGCTGCAGCCCGATGCCGCCAGCACCGATACCGAGGCTGCACTGGCCGCGCTGCAGGAACGCCATGCGGCATTGAAAGCCCGCGTGCAGGCCTGGGGCGATTGCCGTGATGGGCTGGAAATCTGGGCCTGGCAGGGCATCGCCGAGCCCGAACGACTGCCTCTACTGGACACCGACGCCTTCCTTGCCGCCACCGCCGACCGGAGGCTGCCATGAGCGCACCGCTGCAGTCCCTGCTCGATGCACTCTTCCCGCGCGGCCACCACATCGACATCCACGACTCGGTACTGACCGGCACGGCCACCACCGAGGATGGCGAGGTGACCGTGATCGGCACCACCGACCGCATCGAGGTCGGCGTCGACCACGCGCTGGCGCTGGCCGGGACCGTGCTGGCCAGCACCGCCACCCACCCGCAACGGCCGATCGTGATGCTGGTCGACACCGCCGGCCAGCGCCTGGCCCGTCGCGATGAACTGCTGGGCATCAATGGCTACTTCGCGCACCTGGCTCAAACCCTCGACCTGGCCCGCCGCCGTGGCGCGCGCCTGGTCACCCTGGTGTACGGCGAATCGGTAAGCGGCGGATTCCTGTCCTTCGGCCTGATGGCCGACCACATCCATGCCCTGCCCGATGCACAGGTACGCGTGATGGACATACGTGCGATGGCGCGAGTGACCAAGCAGCCGCTGGAAAAACTGCAGGCGCTCAGCCAGAGCTCACCGGTGTTCGCACCGGGTGTGGCCAACTACGTGGCGATGGGTGCGGTGGAATCGCTGTGGGATGGCGATCGTGCGCAGCACCTGCTGCAGGCGCTGCGCACACCCAGCGACGGCGATGCGCGCGCCGCGCTGGCTGCACAGCGCGGCGGTCGTGCACTGGCGGCGGATGTTGCCGATGCGGTGGCCCGCGGCGATGCCTGAGCAGCCCGCCCGCCACACCCTGGCCTGGTTGTCGGCCCACGCCGACTGGCGCGCCGACGTGGCTGCGCAGGAACCCCGCCTGGCGGCGTGGTTCGCGCAGGGCCTGCCTGCAATGGTGGCGCGCCGCGCCGCGGATGACCCCGACCCGCGCCTGCGCCTGGGGGTGCCGCTGCCGCCGAGCGAGGGCAAGCTGCGGCTGGCGCTGCGCGTGGCTCCGCACGAGGCACGTCGACTGCAGCCACCGCCCGCGCTGGACGAGGTCGTTGCCAGCGGCGTACCCGACGACTGGCGAAGCGCACTGCAGGCGATGCAGCGGCTGGCACCGGCACGCGTGTTCGGTGCATTCGCCTGGCAGCATCTGAGCGGTTTGCCGTATGTGCATCCGCGCTCGGACATCGATCTGTTGTGGCAGATAAGGGCCGCAGGCCAGGCCGATGCCCTGGTCGAGCGCCTGCAGGACTGGGAACGCACGCACGCGCGCCGCGTCGATGGCGAGCTGTGCCTGGCCGACGGTGGCGCGGTGAACTGGCGCGAGTACGCCGGATGCAGCCGCGAGGTACTGGTCAAGCGTGTGGATGGTGCTGCGCTGGAAGCCCGCGATCGCTTGTTCATCGCCAACGGGGTGGCCGCATGAACGCCGTCGTCCACGCCGAGCGGCCCTGTCGCCCCCGCGTGGACAGCGCGCGACTGGGCCGCCTGGCCATCGCCAGCCTGCACGCCGAACTGGCCTGCACACCCAAGCCTGGGCTGGTCACCCCCTTTGATACCGGCAGCCATGACGACATGGACGCCGGCACCTTCCTGCGCAGCCTGTTTGCCCTGCGCCACTACTTCACCGCGATCGCCCATGCTGGCGTCGACGATGCGCCCTTCGCGGTCCTGCGCATGCATGGGCTGGCCGCCGAGGCCGCGATGCTGCGGGCCACCGGCGGCATCAATACCCATCGTGGTGCAATCTTCAGCCTGGGCCTGCTGGTCGCTGCATCGGCACGCTACCGCCAACTGCACGGCCATGCGGGTTCGGCTGCACAGGTGTGCCTGGCCGTGCCGCACTGGGCAGCCGACTTCGCCAGCGCACCACTGGATGCCAGCAGCCCGGGCCAGCGGGCACGTATGCGCCACCGCGTGCCGGGCGTACGCGAGCAGGCGGCGGCCGGCTACCCGGTGCTGCGCGAGCTGGCGATGCCCACGCTGCGTCATGCACTGGAGGAAGGCCTGACGCACGATGCGGCGCTATGCCAGACCCTGATGCAGCTGGTCGCGCAGATCGATGACCTCAACCTGCTGCACCGTGGCGGCGCCGAAGGCCTGCACTGGGCCCAGCAGGAGGCACGTGGCTTTCTGGAAAGCGGCGGTGCCTTCGCAGTCGGTTGGCAGGCACGCCTTCACGGCATCGGTGAGCGCTTCGTCGCACGCCGCCTGAGCCCCGGTGGCAGTGCTGATCTGCTGGCCTGCAGCTGGTTCCTGCTGCAACAGGAGGGCGTATGAGCCTTGCCCTGCTCTGCCCCGGACAAGGCGCGCAGCACGCCGCGATGTTCGAGCGCGTGCGCGAGCTGCCTGCCGCGAGCAACGTACTTGAGGCTGCCAGCACACTGCTTGGACGCGACGTGTTCGCGGCGGCCGCTGACGAATCGCGCTTCGACAATGCACTCGCGCAGCCCCTGCTGTGTGCAGCCAGCCTCGCGCACTGGCTGGGACTTCGCGAGGCGGTGCCAGCACCGGTGCTGGTGGCCGGCTACAGCATCGGTGAACTGGCCGCGCATGCGATCGCCAGCAGCGTTGATGCCGCCACCTGCCTGGCCCTCGCAGCTCGGCGCGCGCAGTTGATGGATAGCGCCAGTCCCGCCGATGCAGGCCTGCAGGCGGTGCTCGGCCTGGACCGCCGCAGCCTGCAGGCACTCTGCGATGCGCAGGGCGCATACGTGGCCATCGCCAACGGCCAGGATCATTTCATCGTCGGCGGCAGGCCCGCCTCGCTGCAGGGCCTTGCCGATGCAGCGCGTGCACAGGGGGCGGACATCCGCCCGCTGCCGGTGCACGTTCCGGCGCACACACCGCTGCTGGCAGCGGCGGTCGCACCGTTCGCTGCGGCCCTTGATGCCTCCGCGCTGCAGGCCCCGCGCCTGCCGCTGCTGGCCGGTATCGATGCACGACCGGTACGTGATCGCGCCGCAGCGGTGCACACCCTGTCGGCACAGCTGGCCCAGACCATCGAATGGGCGCAGGTGATGCGCCAGGCCTTCGAGCGCGGCGCGCGGGTGTTCCTGCAGCTGGGCCCGGGCAACGCATTGGCGCGCATGGTCGCGTCCGACTATCCGTGCTGTGAAGTGCGCGCGGTGGAAGAGTTCCAGAGCCTGGACGGCGCCGCGGCATGGGTCCGCAGCGCGCTGGAACGGCTGCAGTAACGGGTTCGAGCAGTACGTATCACGCAACACGCAGTACGTCGCCTTACCCCGGGATGGCGGGTCTCCATCCGCGCTGTAAGTGAGTCACGTGTCTGGGAGGGCGCATGAGTCCACAAATCGCAACGATCATCGGCCTGGTGATCATGTTCATCGTCGCCACCGCGATGCCGATCAACATGGGTGCTGTCGCCTTCGCGCTGGCCTTCATCATCGGCGGGCTGTGGGTCGACATGGGGGGCAAGGAGGTCCTGGCCGGATTCCCCGGCGATCTGTTCCTGACCCTGGTCGGTATCACCTACCTGTTCGCCATCGCGCAGAAGAACGGCACCATCGACCTGCTGGTGCACTGGGCGGTGAAAGCGGTACGTGGCCATATCGTGGCCATTCCGTGGGTGATGTTCGTCATCACCGCGGTCCTCACTGCCTTCGGCGCACTCGGTCCCGCCGCGGTGGCGATCATCGGGCCGGTCGCGCTGCGCTTTGCCAAGCAATACAACATCAACCCGCTGATGATGGGCCTGCTGGTGATCCACGGTGCGCAGGCCGGCGGCTTCTCGCCGATCAGCGTGTACGGCAGCATCACCAACGGCGTGGTGCAGAAAGCCGGGCTGGAAGTGACTGAGATGGCGGTGTTCCTGAGCAGCCTGGGCTTCAACTTCATGATGGCCACGATCTGCTTCTTCGCGTTCGGCGGTATTGCCCTGCTGCGGCGTGGCTCGATCACCGCGGCCGGAACGATCGGCACTGCCGAACTGGCAATGGTCGGCGGCCCGCAGGCATCGTCACGCCAGTTCGCCATCGAAGGCCACGGCGCGCTGGTTGCCGCTGGCGGGGGCACCCTGTCCAATGATCCGGCGGCGCTGGATGCAGTGAACCTGACCCGCGAGCGGCTGTTCACCTTGATCGGCCTGCTGGGCCTGGGCGTTGCTGCGCTGATCTACAACCTCAACGTTGGCCTGGTCTCGATCACCGTGGCGGTGGCGCTGGCGCTGCTGTCACCGCAGAGCCAGAAGGGCGCGGTCGATGGCATCAGCTGGTCCACCGTGCTGCTGATCTGCGGCGTGGTGACCTACATCGGCGTGCTGGAACATGCCGGCGCGGTGGATTTCATCGGCAACGGCGTGTCCGACATCGGAATCCCGCTGCTCGGTGCGCTGCTGGTCTGCTACGTCGGCGGCATCGTCTCTGCATTCGCTTCATCGGCCGCAGTACTGGGCGCCACGATTCCGTTGGCGGTGCCGTTCCTGATGCAGGGCCACCTCAGCGCGGCCGGCGTGATCTGTGCACTGGCAGTGTCGTCCACCATCGTCGATGTCAGCCCGTTCTCGACCAATGGCGCCCTGGTGGTGGCATCGGCAGCGAAGGAAGAGCGCGAAACCCTGTTCCGTCGTTTCCTGGTCTACAGCGGGCTGGTGGTCGCGCTGGGGCCGCTGCTGGCCTGGCTGGTGTTCGTGGTACCGGGCTGGATGTAGCCGCTACCCGGTCGTGCCGGCCGCTGGCCGGCGCGACCTGGCGTTACACTCTGCGCATGGCCATTGCCCCTGCTCCACGGTCCCCGAAGAAGCGCGCCCCTTTGTATGAAGAGGTGGCCGAACACGTGCGCGAGCACATCTACGATTACCGGCTGCCGCCGGGCGAGTGGATTGACGAGCCCGCGCTGTGCGAGGAACTGGGCATCAGCCGCACGCCGCTGCGCGAAGCGCTGAAGCTGCTGGCCGCCGAAGGCCTGGTGCAGATCGATGCCGGTCGTGGCGCGCGGGTCACCCGGCTTACGCTGGAAGATCTCAACCAGCTGTTCCCGGTGATGGCGATGCTGGAAGGCCGCTGCGCGCATGAAGCGGTCAGGCATATCGATCATGCTGGGGTACAGCGGCTGGAAGACCTGCATTCGGCGATGGAAACGGCTGCGGCCGAGGGCAATATCGCCGAGTACTACCGCAACAACTACCTCATCCACGAAACCGTGCAGCACTATGCCGGCAACCCGTGGCTGATCCGCATCACCCACGACCTGCACCGCATCCTGAAGATGCACCGTGGCCGCCAGTTGCTGACCCCGGGCCGTACCGCGCAGTCGCTGGCCGAGCACCGCGAACTGATGGAATGCTTCCGCAAGCGCGATGCCGCCGCGGCCGAACGCACCATGGAGCGCCACCTGCTCAGCCAGGGCCAGGCGCTGGCCGCCTATGTGGCCGCGGGAGGCCTGTTGAACGTGCCAGCGCCGTTGCCGACCGAGGGCGGCGGCTGAGCAGGCTTCTGTAGAGCCGAGCCATGCTCGGCTGGCACCCGACGCGAGCGGTAGAAGCCGCCGAGCATGGTTCGGCGCTACAGCCGGGCGCCGGGCTTCAATCGCCGCAGCTGCCGCTGTCACTACTCCCCCCATCACTGCTGCAGTCGGAGCTGCCGTGGCTGTGATGGCTGTAGTTGTCACCGGAATACCCACCGGAGCTGTCGTAGCTTGCGCCCCCCTCCCCGCGGCTTCCCGAGCCATCGGCGGTGGCTACCGCCATGCACAGGATTGCGCCCACCAGCGGCAACAACCAGACCAGCAACAGCTGCACCGTCCGGCCGCCCGCCGAAAGCCCGTCGCGCCTGATGATGACCACGGTGGCTACCACGTTCAGGCCCAGCACCAGCAGGACCAGCAGAAGGGCAACGATCAGCATGCGGCAGTTCCGTGCCAGGACCTGGGGGCATTATGGCCCGCCGCGCCGGCATTGGCCCTGCCTGTCATGAAGATGGGACAATGTAGGGCGCGCCGGCCTGTCTCCGGGCCGCCGGCGCCCCCCGCACCACACGGAAGAAGAAGAACAACAACATGCTGAAAGTCATTTTCGATACCGACCCGGGCGTCGACGACGCCCTGGCCCTGCTGTACCTGCACAAGCACCCGCAGATCGACCTGATCGGCGTCACCACCACCTTCGGCAACGCCTCGGTGGAGTCGACCACGCACAACGCGCTGTACCTGAAGCAGGCCTGGGGCTTTGCCGCCCCGGTCGCACGCGGCGCCGCAGGCCCGCTGCAGCCGGAAGCCACCCCGGAAGCCTGGCCGGTGCACATCCACGGCCACAACGGCCTGGGCAACCACCCGGTGCCGGCCAGCCTGGACGTGGCCGCTGATGCGCGCTCCGCCGCGCAGCTGATCATCGACCTGGTCCGCGCCCATCCGGGCGAAGTGACCCTGGTCGCCGTGGGCCGCATGACCAACCTGGCCCTGGCCCTGCAGCAGGCGCCGGACATCGCCGGGCTTGTACGTGGCGTGGTGATCATGGGCGGCGCCTTCCACGTCAACGGCAACATCACCCCGGCCGCCGAGGCCAACATCTGGGGCGATGCCGAAGCGGCCGATGTGGTGTTCACCACCGATTGGCCGGTCACCGCGATCGGCCTGGACGTGACCACCCGCGTGGAAATGGACCGCGACGGCCTGGACAAGCTGGCCGCCCTCGGCGGTACCGACGCCGAGCTGGTGCGTGCGCTGTCGCAGGACTACGTGGACTTCTACCTGCAGGCTGGCCACAAGGGCATGGTCGTGCACGACTGCTGCGCCTGCATCGCGCTGACCCGCCCGGAGCTGTTCCAGTTCGAACGTGCCAGCGTGCGCGTGGCCACCGACGGCGTTGCCCGTGGCATGACCATTCCGAAGCCGGAAGGCATGGGCTTCGGCCCCAGCGTGTGGGATGGCCACGTGCTGCAGTCCGTCGCCATCGGCGTGGATGCGGCCGCGGTACTGGCCGACATCGAGCAGACCCTGAAGGTCTGATCGGCTAGCGTCTGGCCCTGCCCGGGACGGTCTCGGGCAGGGTCCACAGCACCGGCAGCACCAGCACCGCCACCAGCGCGATCATCGCGCCCGGCGCCGCCGCCCAGCCGCTGCGTTCCACCCACCATTGCGCCAGCCACGGTGTCGCGCCGCCGAACACCGCGGTGGCCATGGTCACGCCCAGTGCCAACCCGCTGACCCGGCCTTCGCCCGGGAACTGCTCGGCCGTGGCCGGGGCCGCGACCGCACTTACACCACCGGCCACGCAGGCCAGCAGCACCGCGGCCAGCGCGATGCCCCACACCGAAGCCTGCGCCATCCACGCAAACAGCGACAGCGGCAGCAGCGCCGCCAGCAACGTCAGGCCCAGCAGCATCGGCCGGCGCCCCACGCGGTCGGACAAGGCGCCGCACAGCGGGGTGATCGCAATCACCGCCACCGCCGCAATCGTCGACAACCAGAGCGCGTCGCCTTCGTCGTGGCCCTGCGCATGCAGGAATGCCGGCACGTAGGTGATGCCCACGTAGTAGGTGATCGAACCCAGCGCCGAGATCGCGAAGGTGCGCGCCACTGCTGCCGGATGGTTGCGCAGCACATGCCGCAACGGCGTGGCGGGAATGCTGCCCTCGCGCCGCTGGCGCTCGAACTCGGGCGATTCGTGCATGCCCGAGCGCGCGACCAGGATCACCAGCGCCAGCGCGGCACCGACGAAGAACGGAATGCGCCACCCCCAGCTGTCCAGCTGCGCGGCGGGCAGCAGCGCGACCGTGAGCGCGGAAATCGCCACCGCCAGCAGCGCGCCCACTTCACTGGCGGCCGATGCCAGCGAGGTCACCAGGCCTCGTCGCCGCACGGGTGCGCTTTCCAGCAGGTAGGCCACCACGCCGGTGTATTCGCCGCCCACCGAAAACGCCATCACGCAGCGCAGCACCAGCAGCAGCACGCCGGCGGTGGCGCCGGCGGTGGCGGCGGTCGGCAGCAGCGCGGTAGCCAGCATCGCCGCTGCCATCAACGCCATCGACGCCAGCAGCATCCAGCGCCGGCCGAGCCGATCGCCCAGATGGCCAAAACACAGCGCGCCCAGCGGGCGCATCAGGTAGGACACCGCAAAGCCGGCCAGTGTCACCAGCAGCGCCTGCTCGCCACCGCCGAAGAACACCCGCGACAGCACCGTGGCGAAGTACAGGTACAGGGTGAAGTCGTACCACTCCACTACCGTGGACAGGCCGGCCACCCACATCGAGCGCTGCCGCGCCGCGGTCATTGCGTGTTCGCCTTCAACAGCCTCGTTCCCGTGGGTGCAGGTGCCAGGCAGGGTGTCACGGCCGGGGTGAAATGCCGGTCATCGGCCATCCATCGGCTGCATGTACTGGGTTTCATGCCCGGTGAAGCGCTCACCGTCAAAGCCGAAGCAGAACCGCCCCTCCTCAAACGCGCGATAGACAAGCAACGCGCCATCCAGGCAGAACTGCTGCTGGTCCACGCCCGTGTCCAGGGTCCCATAGCGGGTAGCGTCTCCGCCCTTCCCCGCCGGCCCGGTGAAAGCATCGATCGGCAATGGCGTGGCGCGTCCGGTACGGGTGTCGATCAGTACCACCGAGCGCTGGAAGAACTCGGGGCGATCATCGACCTGCACCAGCAGGTAGTGCTGGTTGAAGTTGGGTGTCTCGTTCCTGAGGGCTTCCTCGATGCGCGCCACGTGCTGCGCATCGCAGAAATCGACCGGGCTGTAGCGATAGCTGCACCCGTTGTGGTCGTAGGGCAGGTTCATGCCCGAATAGCTCACGCCTGCCTGGCTGCCCAGGTCGTCTCCCGGTTCCGGTGTGCTGCACAGCAGCCACGAGCGCTGTGCATCCTCGGGATCGGCCATCAGCTTCGGCTCCCGGCCCTGCTCGTAAGCCGTACCACCCGGAAAGTCCCGGCCGAAGCGCTGGTGAACGATCACGCGCGCGGTCTCCAACGGCAGGCCGATCTTCGCCCCGCGGAACGAAACGAGCGTCATCGTCGGCAGGATCACCTCCTCCACCGGCAATCCCTTCCATTGCCCACGCATGCAGAACGTGGCGATCTCGTTTTCCTCGTCCACCTTGCAGGGTTTCGGCGCGTTCGCGGCCAGCCAGGGATGGACCGGGCGATCGGCCTGAGGGTCGATATACCAGCCGTCCAGCGCACAGGTCGGCAGCGCATCCAGCAACGGAGAGAGGTCTGTTGCGGTGGCCGGGGCGGCAAGGGTTGTGCCCGCTACGGGTGCCTCGATTGGTGCATCCGGTGTGCGCTGGCAGGCCGCCAGCACGAGTAGACCTGCCAGCAGCGCGACGTGGCGCGGACGCCGGATTGAATGCTGCGTTCCCTGCATTGCGTGTTTCCTGATTTCGACACTCCCTGCAGATGATCGCCGATCCCGGAGCCGTGCAGGATTGCCATGGATCCGCGTTATGTGTGGATGCTCTGGTCCCGCCAGTTACCCCGGCAGCTGCAGCTCCGCCCGCAGGCCGCCACCCTCGCGGTTGTGCAACCGCAGCGAGCCGCCCAGCGACTGCGCCAGCTGCACCGCGATGGCCAGGCCCAAGCCAGTGCCGCCGGTATCGCGATTGCGTGAGCTTTCCAGCCGGTGGAACGGCGCCAGCACTGCCTGCAGCTGGTCCTCGGGAATGCCAGGGCCACGGTCGGAAATGCAGATCCACACTCTGCCGGCGTCATCACGGCCGGCCTCGATCTCGGCGGCACCGGCGTAGCGGAGTGCGTTGTCGACCAGATTGCCGACCACCCGTCGCAGCGGCTGCGGCCAGGTCTGCACGACCAGTCCAGCGGGCGCACCGCCACTGACCGGCTTGCCCATGTCCTCGTAGTCGCCGACCACACTGGCCAGGAATGCGCCCAGGTCCATCGCCACTGGCTCGCCACTGGCGACGTGGCTGCTGCGCGCATAGGCCACGCCCTCACGCACCAGTTGCCCCAGGTGGTCGAGGTCGGCCAGCAGCCGCTGCTGGGTGCTGTCTTCAGGCAGGGCCTCCACCCGCAGCTTCATGCGCGTGATGGGGGTCTGCAGGTCATGCGAGATCGCGGCCAGGATCTGCAGGCGCTCACTGACATGGCCACGAATGCGTGCCTGCAGTGCGTTGAGCGCGGCCGCCGCGCCGCCCACTTCCGCAGGGCCATCTTCAGGCAGTGCCGGCCCGTCCTTGCCCGGCTGCAGATGCTCCACCGCATGCGAGAGCTGCTGCAGCGGCCGCATGGCCAGGCGCACCGCCAGCCACGCGCACACCAGCAGCAGCGCCAGCTGCACCAGCAGCACGGCGGGCAACCAACGCGCCAGCGGCAGCCCCGACGGCGTGACTTCAATGGTCACGGGGGTGCCGTCGTGCAGGCGCAGTTCCACCTCGAACCGCTCCGGCAGGCGAGCCACCTGGCGCGCCTGCAACGGATAGCGGTGCTGCAGGCTGTCATCGATGACCGTGGTGACCTGGCGTGCGCGATCGGTCTGCAGCCCGGGTCCGGCCGCAACCGGGCGCAGCAGGTAACGGTAGGTGCGCCGCTCCAGCCGCGGCACCCAGGCCGCGCGCTGGTCTGCGGGCAGGTGTTCCAGCAACGCGACGCTCACGGCCACATCCTCGTCGAGGTTGCGCAGCATCATGCTGCGGGTGGACTGGTCGCGTTCGAAGAACAGCAGGCCGAACGACAGTGCGTGGGCCAGCGCCAGTCCGCCCAGCAGCACCAGCAGCAGCCGCGCCGACAGCGTGCGCGGCCAGCGTGGGCGGCGTGCGGTGATATTCATTCGTCCGGCCCCAGCAACTGCACCGGCACGCTGAACACGTAGCCTTCGCTGCGCACGGTCTTGATGTAGGTGGGCTCACGCGCGTCATCGCCCAGGCGCTGGCGCACGCGGCTGACCAGCAGATCGATGGAACGATCGAACAGTTCTGCATCACGGCCCTGGGTAAGGCTGAGCAGCTGGTCGCGGCTGAGCACGCGGTTGGCGTGGTCGAGAAACACGCGCAGCAGGCGGAATTCCGCACCGCTGAGCGGATAGGCGGTGTCCTGCGCATCCAGCAGGTGGCGGGCGGTGGTATCCAGGCGCCAGTCGCCGAAGGCCAACTGGCGGCCGGCTTCGCTCACCTGCAGGTTCGGCGGCAGCATCTGCGTGCGTCGGATCACCGCATTGATGCGCGCCAGTAGTTCGCGTGAGGAGAACGGCTTGGTCACGTAGTCATCGGCGCCCATTTCAAGGCCGATGATGCGGTCGGTTTCATCGTCGCGGGCGGTCAGCAGCACCACCGGCACCGCGCGATGCTTGCCGGCACGCAGGTTGCGGCACAGGCTCAGCCCGTCCTCGCCGGGCATCATCACGTCCAGCACCACCAGATCCACCGCGTGGGTATCCATCAGCGCGCGCATCGCACGGCCGCCATCGGCCTGGCTGACACGCAGGCCGCTGCGTTGCAGGTAGTCGGCCAGCATCTGGCGGATCTCGCTGTCATCGTCGACGACCAGGATGTGCGGTACGTGGTTCATTGCGTTCTCGATGAAGACGGCGGTCAGGGCCGCGCTGCGCGGCCATGGTAGCGCGGCTCAGGGGCTGGGCAGCAGGCGCTGGATCTCGCTTTCGGTACGTGCGTAGTCGCCCTCGCCGTAATGGCGGTAGACCACCCGCCCCTGCCGGTCGAGCAGGTACAGCGCCGGCCAGAAGCGGTTGCCCCAGGCATTCCAGATCCGGTACTGGTTGTCCTGCACCACCGGCCAGGTGATATCCAACCGTGTGATGGCCCTGCGCACGTTGCTGGGCAGCCCTTCATAGGCAAATTCCGGCGTGTGCACGCCGATCACCTTCAGGCCCTGCGGCGCGTATCGCGTATGCCACTGGTGGACGTAGGGCGCCACGTTGAGGCAGTTGCTGCAGGTGTAGGTCCAGAACTCGACCAGCACCACCTGCCCCTGCAACTGCTTCAGTGTGAGCGGTGGGCTGTTGTGCCAGGGTCCGCCACCGTCGAACCCCGCCATCGGTGCTGCAGCGAGCGGCTGCGCACCGGCATCCGCGCCGGGCCATGCCAGCAACAGCGCCGCTCCGCCCAGCAGGCCCAACAACAGCGGCAATGCGTACCCTCGCAGTGCGGCCATCGCTCAGCCACCCTGCTCGGCCAGCGGCAGTTCCGCCGGCTTCACCCCTGCCGCTTCCAGAATGCTGTCGGCCACCTGCGCCGGATGCGAAAGCAGCGACACATGGCTGCTGCCGATCGATTGCAGCTGTGCACCGATGCGACGTGCGGTCGCGGCCTGCAGCTGTGGCGACAGCATGCGGTCATCGCGGCTGAGCACGTACCAGCTCGGCTTGCTGCGCCACGCCGCAACGTTCACCGCCTCGCCCAGTGCACTGGCCTTCAACGGGACCTGCGTGCTGTACAGCAATGCGGCCGATTTTTTCATCACGTCCGGCGCGAAGTCCTGGGCGATGGCATCCGCCGGCAAGGTCAGGTAGCCATCCCTTTCCTGCAGTCGCGCCAAGCCCGGACCGACCGGGAAACCTTCGCCCTGTTGCGCCGAAGACTGCCCTGCATCCGGCGCGAAGGCCGCCACGTACACCAGCGCCTGCACCTTCGGGTCATTGCCCGCTTCGGTGATGACCGTGCCACCCCAGCTGTGGCCGACCAGCACCACCTTGCCGGGCGCGGCGGCAATCGCGCGGCGGGTGGCGGCGACATCGTCGGCCAACGAGGTGAGTGGATTCTGTACGGCCACCGCCGGCAGCTTCCAGTCATGCAGGGTACTGATGACCTTGCTCCAGCTGGAGCCATCGGCGAAGGCGCCGTGCACCAGGATGACGGTGGGCGGTGCAGCGGTATCGGCCTGGGTAGCGAAGGCGGGGGCGGCGGCGCCGGCAAGGGCGAGAGCAGCGGCAAGCAACGAGGTACGGATCATGGGTGGCACTCCGGTGTTGGGAGTGGCCATTTCCATCTGCCGGTGTATCGGCGCTGTTTCTCCACGGCGCGGAGTTGTACCGGACTGTAGGGCGCAGGCGGGTTTCTACAGTGGGATACATTCGCGCGCCGGTCCTTGCTGGGTGCTACCGGGTGGATCAGGCTCCCCGCACGCGTGCGCGCAACGCCCCGATGTGCATCCACGCATCGTCTTTGTATCCGACTGTACGAAACCCGGGCTGCGGCCACAGTCGCTGACAAAACCCCGGGCAACGGCACACGTTGCCGATACCTGCGCCGACTGAAATGGCCTCCATCGACCACTGGCCCGCAGGACACCACCATGATCAGCACTGCCTCTTCCGTCGTTACCCCCCGCCTGGACGCCGTCGGCCGCTGGCTCTCGCCATTGGCGCTGCGCATCCTGCTGGCTTGGGAGTTCTTTGAATCCGGCCGCGAGAAGCTGGCCGGCCAGAACTGGTTCGCCGACCTGGAAGGGCGTTTCCCGTTCCCGTTCTCCACCCTGCCTGCGTCACTCAACTGGCAGCTGGCCACCTGGCTGGAACTGGTGGGCGCTGTAATGCTGCTGCTGGGCCTGGCCACGCGCTCGGTGGCCTACATCTTCTGGGTGCTGACCCTTGTTGCCATCGCCGCTGTGCACTGGCCCGACCAGTGGAACGGCCTGGGCGAACTCTGGCAGGGCTATGCGATCACCGACCAGGGCTACGGCAACTTCAAGCTGCCGCTGCTCTTCCTGGCCATGCTGCTCCCACTGATCCTCAACGGCGGCGGTGCGCTCAGCCTGGACCACCTGCTGGCCGGCCCGCAGCGCCCCACGGCGGGCAACGACGGTCTCGGCTGGGGCGTGAGCCTGATCGCCCTGCTGCTGCCGGTCGCCGCGCTGCTGCCCGGCGTCGGCTTCGGTGGCGCGCTGCTCGGCGGCGCCCTGCTGTTGGGCTACGTACTGCGCCGTCGCCGCAACGCCTGATCCGCATCGCCCCTTCCCGCGCTTCTTCCCTTCGTTTCCGTCGCCTTCAGGCGGCGTCCATCCCGCACGCCCTGCGTGCCAATCCCAAGGAGTCATCATCATGTCCGTCTCGACCAAGAACACCGCTGCTTCCCGTCTGCCGCGCATCGGCGCCATCGGCATCGCCCTGGCCGGTGGCCTGCTGCTGGCTGGCCAGGCCGCCGCGATCCAGCCAATGGCCATCGGTGCCGTGGCGATGAGCGCCGCCGCCGAAGGCAAGTGTGGTGAAGGCAAGTGCGGCGCCAACAAGGCTGCCACCGGCAAGCCTGCCGGCAAGGCCAAGGTGGTCGAAGGCCAGTGTGGCGAAGGCAAGTGCGGCGACGCCTCGTTTGCCCGCACCGACCGAGACCACGACGGCCGGGTCTCGCGTGCCGAGTTCAACGCCGTGGCGGCCAAGCGCGCCGCCGAATTCGACCGCATCGACACCGACCACGACGGCTACATCAGCGAACAGGAAGCGCACGACTACCTGCGCAGTGTCTACACCGCCAACGGCAAGCCGATGCCGAAGGGCCTGTTCTCCCGCGTCAACGACTGATCGTTCCCCACCCGGCGCCGCCCTTGCGGCGGCGCCACTGCCCTGGAGTACCGTCGCATGTCCCTGCCCCTGTCTTCCGCCAGCGCTGGTCTCGGCCTGCGCCGTGGCCTGATCGATGAACTGCTGGCGATGCCGGCCAATGCCATCGACTTCCTCGAAGTGTCGCCGGACAACTGGATCGGGGTTGGCGGTGCCCACGGCGCGGCGCTGCGCCAGTTGAGTGAGCGCCATCGCCTGACCTGCCACGGCCTGTCGCTGTCGCTGGGCGGTCCGGATCCGCTGGATCGCACGCTGCTGGGACAGACGCGCGCCTTCCTCGATCTGCACCAGGTGCAGCTGTACAGCGAACACCTGAGCTACTGCGCCGCCGGTGGCCATGTCTATGACCTGCTGCCGTTGCCGTTCACCACCGAGGCCGTGCACCATGTTGCCGCTCGCATCCGCCAGGTGCAGGACATGCTGGGCCGACGCATCGCCGTGGAGAACATCTCCTACTACGCCGTTGCCGGTGCGGACATGAGCGAGATCGACTTCATCAACGCCGTACTCGCCGAAGCCGACTGCGACCTGCTGCTGGACGTCAACAACGTCTTCGTCAACGCCTGCAACAACGGTTACGACGCCTTCGATTTCCTGGCCCGCGTGCCGGCGCATCGCGTCGCCTCGCTGCACGTGGCCGGCCACTTCGACGAGGACGATGGCTTCAAGATCGATACCCACGGTGCGCCAGTGAAAGGCGTGGTCTGGGCGCTGCTGCGTGAGGCCTATGCACGTGTCGGCGTCCACCCCACCCTGCTGGAGCGCGATTTCAACTTCCCGCCTTTGGCCGAGCTGCTGGCCGAGGTCGAGCAGATCCGCCACGCGCAGGCCGATGTGCTGCTGCCCGAGGTGGCCCATGGCTGAGCCGCTGGCCACCCTGCAGCAGCGCTGGGCCGACCATGTACGCGACCCATCGATGCCCGCGCCTGAGGGCATCGATGCACGGCGGATGGCGGTCTACCGCCGCCTCTGCATCGACAGCCTGGACAGCCTGCTGGCAGGCAGCCTGCCGCGCCTGCAGGCGCAACTGGGTGATGCCTGCTGGCGCGACACCGTGGAGCACTACTACGCGCGGCATGCCTGCCATACCCCACTGTTCCCGCAGATCGCCGGCGAATTCGCCGCGTGGCTGGGCGTGCAGGCAGACCTCGCGCTGCCGGGCTGGGTGGCGGAACTGGCGCATTACGAAAGCACGCAGCAGGCACTGCACATTGAAGCGCGGGACACCGGCCAGCAGCCATTGCATGCGCCACAGGCAGGCAGCGTGCTGGCGCTGTCTCCACTGGTGCGGGTGCTGGGCTACCAGTGGCCTGTGCATGAGGACGCCGGCCAGAACGGCGCGCCTACCGCGATGCCGACGTTGCTGCTGCTGCGACGCCTGGGTGACTTCAGCCTGCAGGTGCAGGAACTTTCACCGCTGGCATATGCGCTGCTGTCGGCGTTCGGCGATGACGGCGCCCGTGCGGAAGACGCGCTGCAGGTACTGGCCGATCTGCATGGCGTGGCCGCCGACGAACTGCGCACAGCCTGCATTCCGCTGCTGGGCGAGCTGTGCGCGGCCGGCGTGCTGGTGGTGCCTAGCGACTGTTGAAGGTGCCGGCCAGCGGCCGGCACTACCCACTCCCTGGCCGGCCAGAGGCCAGTGCCCCCCCATCTCCATTCTTCGAGGTCTGATCATGGCTGTTTCCAATACCTCCTTCCTGCACGGCTGGCGCCTGTTCGTGGCCATCGCCGTGGTCCTGATCGCATTCGCACTGGCGGCATTCACCCTGCAGCCCGACGTGGTCGAGGGCAGCCGCACGGCGATCCGGGTGACGGCACGCACATCGTTCCTGCTGTTCCTGGCCGCCTTCACCGCCTCCTCGTTCGCCAGCCTGCTGCCCGGCCCGGTCACCCGCTTCCTGTTGCGCGAGCGTCGCATCGTCGGCCTGTCGTTCGCGTTCTCGCACCTGCTGCATGCGGTGGCGATCACCGCCTTCGGCATCCTCAACCCCGCGTTCTGGCCGGCGCGCTCGGCCCTGGCCAACCTGCCGGGCACGATCGGCTATGTAGCCATCCTCGCCCTGGCCATCACCTCGCATCGTGGCATCGCCCGCCGCATGGGCCCCACCGCGTGGCGTCGCCTGCACGTGACCGGCATGTGGATCATCGCCGCAGTGTTCACCTATTCGTACTTCAAGCGCGTGCCCGGCAACTTCGGGTACGCGGTGCCCTCCGCGTTGCTCTTCACCGCTGTCGTGGTGCGCGCGATCGCCAAGCGGGCGCAGTCGCTGCGGCGCAATGCGCATGCGCGGCCGCCGCTGCGGAGTTCTTGAGGAGGCGGTTACCTGTAGAGCCGAACCCATGCTTGGCTGCCTCTGGTTCAGCCGAGCATGGGCTCGGCTCTACAGAGGGATCCCAGCACGATAGACAGCGAATTCCTCGCGGAAAGGGATCTGACCCCACTTCAGATCACGGGGCGCGGCGCAGGGTGATCAGGGTGATTTCCGAAGGCACGCCGATGCGTGCCGGGAATCCGGCCCACAGGCCAGCGCCATTGCTCACGTACAGGGTCATCCCGTCCACCTCGTAACGCCCGGAGACATAGCCACCGTTGGCCCGCTTCACCAGCTGGTCCATGCCGATGATCTGGCCGCCGTGGGTATGCCCGGACAACTGCAGCTTCACACCGCGCGCAGCGGCCTCACGCGCATTGCGTGGGCGATGATCGAGCAGGATCACCGGCGCGGAGGGATCGGCGCCAGCCAATGCAGCGTCCATATCCGGCAGCGGCAGGCCGTAGCGTGCCGCCACCGGGTCGGTGACACCGGCGATGGTCAGCGCCGCATCGCCACGCCGCACCTGCATGTGGCTGTTCTCCAGCACCTGCATGTGCAGCGCGCGAAACGCCTGCATCCACGCCTGGTACTGCGCGTAATACTCGTGGTTGCCGGTGATGGCGACGACGCCGTCCGGCGCCCGCAGGTCCACGAGTGGACGCGCGTCGTCACGGCGGGCCTCGACACTGCCGTCGATCAGGTCGCCGGTGATCACGATCAGGTCCGGCGTCAGTGCGTTGCTCTGGTCCACCACCCTGCGCACCCAGTCACCGGTCAGCAGGCGGCTGGCGTGGATGTCGGTCAGCTGCAGCACGCGATAGCCGTCGAACGCGGCCGGCAGATCCTTGATCGCCACGTCGATCTGCCGAGGCTGGGGCACCGCCATGCCATGGCTGATGCCATAACCACTGACCAGCAGGGCCAGCAAGCCGGCCGCCGGTCGCAGACTCCGCGTGCGCAATGCGGCTACCGCGCGTGGCCAGCGCAGCAGGCGGGAAGCAAGCAGGCTCACGTCCAGCGCCAGCATCAGCAACGCCAGCAGCAACACCGCCGTGGAGCCGGTGGCCAGCGTGGCGATGGCCAGTTTCGGAATCTCGGGCGAGGCCATCGTGCCCCAGAACATGGCGACGATGCGCAGCTGCACGGCAACGCCCACCAACAGCAGTGACAGCACGACTTTCATCCAGATGGGCATGCGCAGCGGCCAGAACAGGCGCCAGGCCACATAAAGGCCCATCAACAAACCGATCGTACTCAGCACTGCAACCATCCGGGAAGGAAAGCGGGCCCGCCATGGTGACGGTTGCGGGCCGTGTTGTGTAGAGCCGAGCCATGCTGCGCTGCTTTGAATGTAGAGCCGAGCGCATGCCCGGCTGCATCCGCGGAGCCGAGCATGGGCTCGGCTCTACAACGGCTGGTCGAGGCGCTCCAACCGCAGGCGGGCGATGCGGCGCTTTTCCATCGCCAGCACGGTGATGCGCACGCCGGCCACGTCCACCGCATCACCGATGTCCGGCAGGCGACCCAACTGTTCCAGCACCAGGCCGGAGATGGTCATGTAGTCGGTACTGCGCGGCAGCGACACGCCGGCCAGTCGCTGCAGGTCGTCCAGGGTCAAGGCACCATCGGCCTCCCACTGGCCTTCCCCCTGCGCGACCACGCCATAGCGCTCGTCCTGGGTATCGACCAGATCACCAGCAATCGCCGCCAGCAGGTCGTTGGCCGTCACCAGGCCTTCCACGCTGCCGTACTCGTCCACCGCCACCGCCAACGGCACCGGGTGCTGGCGGATCAGTTCCAGCGCCTGCAGCGCACTGGCGCTGGACAGCACGTACTGCGGCTCACGCAGGTTGCCTTCCAGCTGCAGCGGCTTGCCCTGCAGCAGGTCGGCCAGCAGGTCGCGGCTTTGCACCACACCGCACAGGCTGTCCAGATCACCATCGCCGACCAGCAGGCGGGTGTGCGGCGATGCCACCAGGCGTGCCACCACGTCGTCCTGTCCACGCGCCAGGTCGATCCACTGCACGTCGGCGCGC
Organism: Stenotrophomonas maltophilia group sp. Smal32; assembly: GCF_030237085.1. Taxonomy (NCBI): domain Bacteria; kingdom Pseudomonadati; phylum Pseudomonadota; class Gammaproteobacteria; order Lysobacterales; family Lysobacteraceae; genus Stenotrophomonas; species Stenotrophomonas maltophilia group sp. Smal32. The sequence goes on along the minus strand of NZ_JASJSI010000011.1, from coordinate 25,845 downwards.
ACGGTCATCACGCTCGACACCGGGCGATCCGCCAGCCCCAGCACGCTGCGGATCATCTCGTGCTCGGCCGGCTGCAGGCGCTCTTCGGCATCGACGTGTTCGTCAGCACTTTCGTCGTCGTGGCCATTGGTCGGGCGCGCGCCCAGCATGCGCAGCACCGCATCCGCAGTACGTTGGCGGAACGGCTGGCGGCGCTCGTTGCGCTCGCGGTTGAAACGTACCCACTGGTTGAATGCCTCGACCAGGATCGAGAAGGCGATGGCCGCGTACAGGTAGCCCTTCGGGATCTTGTAGCCCAGGCCCTCGGCCACCAGGCTGAAACCGATCATCAGGAGGAAGCCCAGGCACAGCACCACCACCGTGGGATGCTTGTTGACGAAGCGGGTCAGCGGCTTGCTGGCCACCAGCATCAATGCCATCGCGATGGTCACCGCGGCGTACATCACGCCCAGGTTGTCGACCATGCCGACCGCAGTGATCACCGAGTCCAGCGAGAACACCGCGTCGAGTACCACGATCTGTGCCACGACCATCGCGAAGCTGGCGTAGACCTTCTTGCCATTGTCCTCGTGCTGGCGGCCTTCCAGCCGCTCATGCAGTTCCATGGTGCCCTTGAACAGCAGGAACAGGCCGCCACCCAGCAGGATCAGGTCGCGTCCGGAGAAACTGTGGTCGAACAGCGTCAACAGCGGCTCGGTCAGCTTCATGATCCAGGCCAGCGCGGCCAGCAGCACCAGCCGCATCAGCAGGGCCAGCGCCAGGCCGATCACCCGCGCGCGGTCACGCTGGTGCGGCGGAAGCTTGTCGGCAAGGATCGCGATGAACACCAGGTTGTCGATGCCGAGAACGATCTCCAGCACGACCAGGGTTGCAAGGCCCATCCATATCGAGGGGTCAGCCAACCATTCCATTTCAGGTCCGTTTCGTCAGTAGGTAGGGAAAAAGGGAAAGCACTCAGTCAGCGTCCTGCGCCTGCGTCGGGTCATGCCCGAGCAGATCACCGGGCGTGCACTGCAGCTCACGGCAGATCGCATCCAGGGTGGAAAAGCGGATGGCACGCGCCTTGCCGGTTTTCAGGATCGACAGGTTGGCCAGGGTGATGTCGATGCGCCCGGCCAGCTCGGACAGGGTCATGCCCCGTTCCTGCAGCATGCGGTCCAGGGTGATGACAATCGCCATCAGATGACACCATCGAGGTCATCGCGCATCGCTGCGCCCACGGCGAACACGCGCGCCAGCACGAACAGCATCAGCACCGCCACCAGGCCGGTGATCGACATGCCGCCGCCCACCTCCATCCAGCTGAAGTCGGGCCCCATCCAGGCCGCGTAAGCGCCGATCAGGATCGACAGCAGCTCCATCGCCAGCATCAACCACGCCATGCGTTGCAGGCGCTGCGCGTTGGCGTGGGTGAACGGCCGCTCGCGCTCCGCCGACTTCAGCAGCCGCAGCAGATGGCGCAGGAACAGCAGGCACAGCACCAGCAGCGCGACGATCGCGCCCAGGCCGAGGCAGAAGTGCAGGAACAGGTCGTTGCCGTGCGCGGCGGCGGCGGCGCTGTCGTGCACGCTGTCGAGCAGCCAGCGGCGGTCGTGGGCCACCAGCGGCACCGCCAGCAGTGCGGCCAGGATGCCCAGCCAGCACATCGCCCGGACGGCCTGTACGGCGGCCTGGGCCAGGGTGAACAAGCCTCGCGCGGGTCTGGCGCGGGCGGGACGAGCGGTCAAGCGGCCTCCGGCATTGGGGTGGCCTCGCCGCCCCGGAGTGGATTTATCGATAAACGATATACCACATCCCGCGTGAAAGGCTGAATCGCAGGCGCGGTTCCTGTCAGGACCCGGGTGCGCCCTGCTCCAGCATCGCTTCACCTGGCGTCGCCGAGGCCATCGCCTGCACGCCCGCATCGGCGGCCTGCCGCGTGACCAGGCGGAAGCGCACCTGCAGCTTGCCCTGCCCCGGCGTGGCCCAGCCGTACTGGATGGCTACCTGATCGGCCGACAGCGGCCCACGTCCCGGCAGCGACCGCACCTGCAACGGCTTCGGCGCTGCCTGCACGAGCCGCGCGAAGCCCTTCTGCACCACCGCCGCATCGGCCTTTTCGGCGTAGACCGTGCAGGTGCCATCATCGGCCCAACTGACCGCATAACGGCCACTGGCCAGCGGCACCATCCACGCCACGCCCGATTGCCCCTGCAACAGCGTGGCGGCTTCGGCGGGCTGCAGCGGCGACAGCCCATTGGATTCCATCAGCGACTGCAACCGCGCCGGGGCACCGATGTGCTGCATGCAGGCGGTGTCGAACAGCTCGCTGAAGGGATCCTGCGCCGGGGCCTTGGCCTTGGGCGTACGCGCGGGTTGCGCCACCGCCAGGGTGGGCAGCAGGGCCAAAGCCAGCCAGAAGAACGCAGGACGCATCGGGATTCCACGCTACGGAAAACAGCAGGGAGGATGGCAAAGGCCTGGCGCGCCGCGCAATGGCCGCGATGGCCACCAGCCTCCCGCTGCCGGGTCAGACTGCCATTTCACCCTGGTCCTCGCCATCCCAATAGTGGATGCGGCTGGCGCGCACGTGAATCAGTACCAGCCCCGGTGTATCCACGCCCTGCTCGAACCAGCGCTCAAGATCCTTCACCCAGTGCGCGCGCATCACAGCGCGATCGCGAACCAGCGCCGCCCTTCCCTGCACGTGCACGAACAACGGCGGCTTGCCCAGCAGTGACCTGCTGCCGGAAAAACCCAGCGCAACGGCGGGGTCAGCCTCAATCTCGTGCACCATGTCGGTGTCTTCTGTGGTGAAGAACCAGCTGTCACCGTCGTAGTCCACGTCACCGTTGTTGCTCATCGGACGACCGGCAATTTCTCCGCCGGCGCGGGTCTGCAGCATGGTGAAATCGATGTCGGCCATCTTCTTGGCCAGTTCGGGCAGTGTGAGCTGGGTCATGGTGTCGTCCTTCATCAAGTTAAATCCCAGCGTCTGCGCAGAGTGGTGACCGAAGCGTGGAAGGTCAATGTCGGCTTCTTCACAGAAAGCGAGATAGGGCGCGTGGCGCGTGCGTGACGCGCTGCTCACCACCCCACCTGCGTTTGCAGCAGCTGCACGCCCCATCGCGCGCCGGGCGATCCTGCAGACGCTGCGACGGGTGCATGCACGCATTGGCTGACGCGTGCCATCAGCGCGTGATGCGACCGCCACCCGCGACCCGTACCCGATCGCGCCCCTGCGCCTTGGCCCGGTACATGGCCGCATCGGCGGCACGCAGCAGGGTGCGCCAGCCCAGCGCGTCGGTGCCGCCCTCGGCCACGCCGAAACTGGCGGTCACCCGCAGCACGGTGCCACCGGCCAGCGCGAAGTCCATCTGCTGCAGGGCCAATCGCAATGACTCGGCCAGCTGGCGGCCACCGGCCAGATCACCGTCGGCCAGCAGCACCAGGAACTCCTCACCACCATAGCGGGCGATGCTGTCGCTGCGGCGCAGGTGGTGCTGCAGCAACTGCGCCACCTGCACCAGCACTTCGTCGCCGGCTTCATGGCCATGGCCATCGTTGATCGCCTTGAAGCGATCCACATCCAGCAGGATCACCACGGCGCTTGCATCGCCTCCGGCGTGTCTCTGCTGCACCACCTCATCCAGCGCGCGCCTGTTCAACAGTCCGGTCAGCTCGTCGGTGCCGGCGAGCTGGCGCAGCTCGCTGGTCAGTGCCGAGCGCTCGCGCGATTTCTCACGCAGTACTTCGATGGCGTCGAACAGGCGCTGCATCTCGGCCAGCGGATGGGTGACATGCTGCTCCGGGCCAGGTGCATCCGTGGCGAGCTGGATCACCTGCTTCTGCGCCTGCAGCAGCGGCCGCAGGATCTGCCGGTGGGCAATGCGCAGGGCCACGCCCAGCACCAGCAGCGTACCCAGCACCGTCGCCACCAGCACTACCAGGCGCGTCGCTTCACGGTTGCGGGTGCGTTCGAAGCGGGCGATGGACACGCTCAGGTAGCCATCGCGCAATGCTTCCAGCGACTGCAGGGTCGGCACGTAGCGCTGGGTGAACTCCGCGGCGGTCCATGGCGGCGGCAGGCCGCGGCGACCGTCTTCGATCAGTTGCTCGATCATCGGCAGCGATTCGCCGAAGAACTGGCGGCGCGCCATGTCCCAGTGCCAGGACAGCGCCGGGTCACTCCGGAACACCGACTCATGGCTGCCCGCCAAGCGCCAGAGCTCCAGCAGGCGTCCCTCCGTCTGCGATGCGGCCCGCACCTGCTCGTCACGCCACGCCCCGGGAACCGCAACCGGTGCCATCACGTTCGAGGCCAAGCGGCCACCGTGTTCGCGCAGGTCGATCAGTACCTGGCCCTGCATCGCCGGAATCGCCGCTTCGCGATCGGCGCTGACCAGCACATTGATCTGCGCCGAGGTGAGCCGATGCAGGCGATCGACCACGGCGAACATGCTGTTGATCGCACGCTCCACCTCTTCCACCTGGCGCGCATCATGCGGCCGTGCCACAACCCGGTCGACAGCGGCACGTGCCGAGTGCAACCGGCGTCGTGCGTCGGCCAGCAACCCCTGCTCGTCGACCACGCCCGGGCCAGCCTTGAACACCGTGTCCAGCTGCAGCATCGCGGCATCCACGCGTCTGCGCGCCGCTGCCAGCTGGGCGCCAAGCCGCGCCTGCTCGGCAGCATCGTGGGGGTCGGCGCCGAGCAGGCTGTTGGCCGGGCCGCGCTCGGCCGACACCAAGTTGGCCAGATCGAAGGTCTGTCGCAGCTGGCGCAGGCTGGCCAGGTTGTCCTCGGCACCGCTGTAGCGCAGCGTGCCCTGCACCAGGGCAATGGCCATCAAGGGCAAGGTGCAGACCACGAACAGCCCGGTCAGGATCCAGACCCAGGTCCGCAACCCGATGGGCGATGCCTTGCCGGCCATGCGAATTTTCCCCTGACGTGCAGTTCACTGTAACGACCGGTCCCGGCAGCGCCAAGCCAGCGCCGTGCGAACCGTTGCGATGGATATGGCACATCGACCGCGAACGCGCCGACAAGACGGGAGGGCCCGCCTCATCGTAGCGGGAATGTCACATCAGGCCGCGTCAGATCCAGCGCTGGTCGACCAGCTCGCGCTTCACGTAGGCATAGAATACCGGCGCCGCCACCAGGCCGGGCAGGCCAAACGCCGCTTCCATCACCAGCATGGCCAGCAGCAGCTCCCAGGCACGGGCCTGGATTTCCCCGCCGACGATGCGTGCATTGAGGAAGTATTCCAGCTTGTGGATCACGATCAGGTACAGCAGCGCGGCCACGGCCACGTAGAACGAGACCGACAGCGCGACGATGGTGATGATGGTGTTGGAAATGATGTTGCCCACCACCGGCAGCAGGCCGGCAATGAAGGTGATCAGCACCAGCGTCTTGGACAGCGGCAGGTGCACGCCGAACAGCGGCAGCACGCCCAGCAGGAAGATCGCCGTGAACACGGTGTTGAGCAGCGAGATCTTCACCTGTGCGAACACCACCTGGCGGAACGCGGTGGCCAGGCGGCTGGTGCGGCCGATCAGCTCCTGCGCCAGCGGTCCCATCTGTGGCAGCGGCAGTTCGTCGTACAGCGCGATCATCGCGCCCAGCACCATGCCGATCAGTACCCGTACGCCAATCTGCACCGCCGAGGTACCGGCCACGCCCAGCTGGCGCTGGTGCTCTGCCGCCCAGTCGTTCAGCGCCGTGCGCAGCGCGGGCATGTCCTCGGGAATGTAGGGCTGCAGCAGCGCCGGCACCTGATGACGCGAGCTGTTGAGGATATCCATCAGATGCCCCAGCAGTGCATCCGGGCCACCGGTCTCGGTACGGAAGAACGAGGCGACGCCGATGCCGGCCATCACCAGCGCACTGATGATCACCGCCGACAGCACGATGACCGCGATCGCCCGCGCACGTCCCGGCGGCAGCTTGCCCTCCACCGTGGACGCCAGCACGTGGGTCAGCTGGAACACCAGCAGGCCCGACAGCAGGGTCACCACCAGGCCCAGCTTCAGCGCCAGCCACATGCCCAGCAGCATCATCAACCAGGCCGCGATCCTCGGAACAGGGGGCTTGGACTGGGCAACGAGGGCGTCTTGCATGGGGGCACGTCCGGGCGGGGTGGCCCATGGTAGAGGATTGGCGGCGACGATTCCGCGCGCAGGATGAACGGCTGTCTGGCAGCGCGTGCAGGCGCCTGCGGCCTCGACTCGTCATCTTCACTCGCCGTAGCTGGCGGTGTTCTTGCCCTGCCGCTTGGCGTGGTAGAGCGCGCGGTCGGCCAAGGCCAGCCAGTCCTCCACGCTGCCACCACGCGGGGTGGCGGCAATGCCGATGCTCACGCTGAACTCCACCCCTGGCGTAGCCTGCCGCGCCGCTTCCAGCAGGTGCAGGCGGACCCGCTCGGCTACGTGCATCGCATCCACGGGCGCGCAGTCGTGCAGCAGCACGACGAACTCATCGCCGCCCAGTCGCGCCGGGGTGTCGCCGGGCCGGGCGAAGGCGCGCAAGGTGGAGGCGATATGGCGCAGCACTTCGTCCCCGGCACGATGACCATGCGAGTCATTGATGCGCTTGAAGTCATCCACATCAAGCATCAGCAGGCAGGCGAAACCACCCTGCCCCTGCGCCTTGTCCAGGGCCTGCTGCGCACGGACGATCAGGAAGCCGCGGTTGGCCAGCTCCACCAGCGGGTCCATCCGGCTCAGCCGCTTCAACTGGCGGTTCTGCGACTTCACCCGACGCGCCAGCTGCCAGCTGAGGATGCTGAGCCCGATGCCATAGACGAACAGGAACGGCACGCTGAGCACGATCGTGCGTTGCGACGACACGGGTTGGTAAGGAAACCCGAGCGCCCACCAGGTGAGCGCGAAGCCCACCACCAGCGCCAGCGTGGCCCGCATCGCCAGGCGCACGCCGCCGGCCGCGATCTTGTCGGCCACCAGCAGTGCGGCGAACAACGCGCTGGGTACGGCGCTCAGGGCCATGAACGCGATCCAGCCGCCGCCGAACAAGGAATCGGCCACCATGCAACGGAACTGGACCGCAGCCGGCTTGCGCGAGCGTTGGGTCAGCACCAGCGCCAGCGCAGGCCATGCCAGCGCATTGAGCAGCAGCAGGACCCAGGGCAGCGCGCCATCCTGGCGCTCCAGCATGATCGAGGCGATGGGGATCGCGCCCAGGCCATTGCCCACGAAGCGCATCCAGCCGATGCGCCGTGCCGCGCCGACGCCTTCGACCGCGACCTCCGTCGAGTCAGTCAAGAACGGCATTGCCGACCCCCCTGCGCGATCGCACGTTCCACCCCGGCCCCTGCCGGGCTGCCTGTCGTGAGTCTGACAGCTTTACGTCAATTCGGGATCAAGGACTCGAACCTGCAGCGTCCCTGGCCTCACCTGGGCCCAGGCGCCGCCGTCGATCCCCGCACCATCAGGCTGAAATCCAGCGTCTGTTGAAGCGGAACGTCCACCTGTTCGATGATGGCGAGCAGCAGGTTGACCGCGCGCGCGCCGATCTCCCGCATCGGCTGCCGGATGGTCGTCAGCGGCGGCGTGAGGTAACGCGAAGACGCCAGGTCATCGAAACCGACGATGGACAACTCGTCCGGCACGCGGATGCCCCGATCGCGGCAGGCCGCCAGCGCACCCAGCGCCATCTGGTCGCTGAAGCAGAAGACTGCGGTCGGCGCCGACGCATCGACCAGCAGCGCCACGGCCGCGGCATGCCCGGATTCCACCGAGAAATCGCCCGGCACCACGCTCAGCTGGCGCAGGCGTCCGCGCGCCTTGCCGGCCGCCCGCACCCCTTCCAGGCGTTGCTGGTGCAGGGGATTGTCCGGCGGCCCGCCGACCACGGCGATCCGTTCATGGCCCAGTGCGTACAAGTGCTCCATGACGGCGCGTGCAGCGGCCACATTGTCGATGTGCACACTGGGCAGGCCCAGCGCGGGGTCGAACTCGCATCCGTTGACCACCGGCGCAGCAGCTCCCCTCTGCTGGACAATCTCGCGCGCCGTCGGTGGCAGGCGATGGCCGAGCACGATCATGCCGTCGGCCTCGTTGCGCCGGAGCATCTGCGCGTAGCGCTCCTCGCGGTCGGGTTGGTCCTGGGTATCGCCCAGCAGCACCGCATAGCCGACAGCCTGTGCGGCGTCTTCCGCCCCCTGCAGGATCTGGGCGAAGAACGGGTTGGCGATATCCGGCACCGTGACCAGGATCTTGCCGCTGCGCTGGGTCTTGAGCGTGCGCGCGACCGTATTGGGCACGTAGCCCAGCGCTGCGGCGGCCTGCTCGATGCGTGCGCGCGTCGCCGGCAGCACCTTGTCCGGCCGCGAAAGTGCACGTGACACGGTGCCGGCAGAGACGCCGACGTGCTTTGCAATGTCGTAGATGGTGGCCATGGCGTTAGTTCTCCTGCCCGCTGTGCAGTGCACAACAGGTCCTGCGTAAGCCCCTGCTAGGATAATGCAATCGATTGCATCGAGGGCGAATCACGTTGAAGACGCTCAAGGGTCCAGCGCTGTTCCTGGCGCAGTTCATCGGCGACACAGCTCCTTTTGATCGGCTGGACACGCTGGCCGGCTGGGCCGCGGGCCTGGGCTATTCTGGCGTACAAGTGCCGACCAGCGCGCCCCACCTGTTCGACCTGGCCGAGGCCGCACGCAGCCAGGCGTACTGCGACGACCTTGCCGGCATGCTGGCCGGGCAGGGTGTGCAGATCACCGAACTGTCCACCCACCTGCAGGGGCAGCTGGTCGCCGTCCATCCCGCCTATGACAGCCTGTTCGACGGATTCGCACCGCCGGACAAGCGCGGCGACCCGGCCGCGCGCCAAGCCTGGGCAGTGGAGCAGCTGCTGCTGGCAGCCAAGGCCAGCCAGAGGCTGGGACTGACCGCACACGCGACCTTCTCCGGCGCACTGGCCTGGCCGTACTTCTATCCCTGGCCGCAGCGCCCGCCCGGCCTGGTGGAAGAGGCCTTCGCCGAACTCGGCCGGCGCTGGCGCCCGATCCTCGATGCCTTCGATGACTCCGGCGTGGACCTGTGCTTCGAGATCCACCCCGGCGAGGACCTGCACGACGGCGCGACCTTCGAGCGCTTCCTCGACGTGGTCGACCATCATCCGCGCGCGAAGATCCTGTACGACCCCAGCCACCTGCTGCTGCAGCAGATGGATTACCTCGGTTTCATCGACCGCTACCACGCGCGCATCGGCATCTTCCACGTCAAGGACGCGGAGTACCGCGCCAGCGCCAGCAGTGGCGTGTATGGCGGCTACCAGGACTGGATCGATCGCCCGGGCAGGTTCCGCTCACTCGGCGACGGCCAGATCGACTTCAAGTCGATCTTCTCGAAGTTCGCGCAGTACGACTTCCCCGGCTGGGCGGTACTGGAATGGGAGTGCTGCCTGAAACACCCGGAGGACGGCGCACGCGAGGGCGCGGCCTTCATCCGCGACCACATCATCCGCGTGACCGAACGCGCCTTCGACGACTTTGCCGACAGCGGCACCGACGCTGCATCACTGCACCGCATGCTGGGACTCTGAGCCGATACCGCCCCGGGAGGGCAAGCCATGACGCACGCCATGTCGCGCTTGGGCGCGATGATGTTTCTGCAGTTCTTCATCTGGGGAGCGTGGTTCGTGACCTTGGGCACCTACCTGGTGCAGGGCCCGCTGCAGGCCAGCGCCAGCCAGGTGGCGACGGCCTTCCTCAGCCAGTCCATCGGCGCCATCGTCGCACCCTTCCTGGTTGGCCTGATTGCCGATCGCTACTTCGCCGCGCAGCGCATCCTTGCGGTCCTGCACCTGGCCGGCGCAGTACTGCTTTGGATGGCCTCCACAGCGGACAGCTTCAGCACGTTCTCCGCCTGCGTGATGGGCTACATGCTGCTGTTCATGCCGACGCTGGCGCTGGCCAACAGCGTGGCAATGCGGCACATGCAGTCGCCGGAGAAGCAGTTCCCGCTGGTGCGCGTGGCCGGCAGCGTCGGCTGGATCGTGGCCGGTGTGCTGATCGGCTGGCTGGGCTGGGAACAGGCGCATCGGCTCGAACTCACCTTCCAGATGGCGGCGGTGGCATCACTGGTGCTGGGGCTGTACGCGTTCACCCTGCCGCACACGCCGCCGCTGGCGAAGCAGCGCGATGCCGGCCTCGGGCAGATTCTGGGGCTGGATTCGCTGCGGTTGCTGAAGTCGCGCGCGTACCTGGTGTTCTTCCTGGCCTCCATCGCCATCTGCATCCCGCTGTCGTTCTACTACAACTTCACCAACCCGTACCTCAATGACCTGGGCGTGCGCGGCGCTGCGGGCCTGCAGTCGCTGGGCCAGGTGTCCGAAGTGCTGCTGATGCTGGCGATGCCATTCCTGTTCGTGCGGCTGGGGGTGAAGACGATGCTGGCGGTGGGCATGGCTGCGTGGGTGCTGCGCTATGCCCTGTTCGCCTTCGGTGATGCCGGTAGCGGCTTCTCGCTGCTGGTGATCGGCATCGTGCTGCACGGCATCTGCTACGACTTCTTCTTCGTCACCGGCCAGATCTACACCGATGCGCATGCCGGCCCCGACGCGCGCAGCAGCGCGCAGGGCTTCATCACCCTGGCGACCTATGGCGTGGGCATGCTGATCGGCACCTTCCTGTCCGGTGCGGTGGTGGAGCACTTCACCACGGCGGCGGGACCTGACTGGCAACAGATCTGGCTGTTCCCGGCCGGTGTCGCGCTGGTCGTGCTGATCGCCTTCCTGCTGCTGTTCCGCGACCGGCCGCTGGTCGCAGCGGCACCGTCTGCGTCCCGAGGAATCCAGTAGATGGCGACGCTTGGAATCGCCATCGTCGGCACCGGTATGATTGGCGCCGTGCATCGTCGCGCGGCGCTGTTGGCCGGTGCGCAGATCCGCGGCGTGGCCGCCTCGTCCGCGCAGCGTGCACATGAGGTCGCGCAGTCCTGGAATGTCCCGCGCGCCTATCGGGACATCGACGAGGTCATCGCCGATCCGCAGGTGCAGGTCGTGCACGTCTGTACGCCCAATCATCTGCACCGGCCGATGGCACAGGCCGCATTGGAAGCCGGCAAGCACGTCATCTGCGAGAAGCCGCTGGCCACCTCGCTGGAAGATGCACAGGCGTTGGCTGCGCTGGCGGCCTCGCGCGGCCTTGTGGCCACGGTCCCCTTCGTCTACCGCTACCACCCGGTGGTGCGCGAGGCGCGCGCACGCATCGCACACGGCGAGCTGGGGCCTCTGCACCTGATCCACGGGAGCTACCTGCAGGACTGGCTGCTGGACCCGGCCAGCAACAACTGGCGCGTGGATCCGGCACTGGGCGGTACGTCGCGCGTGTTCGCCGACATCGGCTCGCACTGGTGCGACCTGGTGGAATGGATCAGCGGCGAGCGCTTCGCCGAGGTCAACGCGGCGTTCGAGACGGTGATCGCCGAACGCGGCGCCATCACCGGTCAGAGCTTCAGCACGCCCACAGCCAGCGACGCGATGCAGACGGTCACCAGCGAAGACGTGGCCGCGGCGATGTTCAGGACCGGTGCCGGCACACTGGCGTCATTGACGGTCAGCCAGGTCTCCGCAGGACGCCACAACCGCCTCTGGTTCGAGATCGACGGTGCCAGGGCCAGCGTGGCCTTCAACCAGGAGGATGCCGAGCGGCTGTGGATCGGAAGACCTGGCCAGCGCGAGGAGATCTTCGTGCGCGGTCCTGGTGCAGGCGGTGTCGAACAACGGCGGCTGTCGGTGCTGCCGGCCGGTCACGCGCAGGGCTACGGCCAGTGCTTCGAGGCGTTCATTGCCGACAGCTATCGCGCCATCGACGGCGAACGGCCCGAGGGCCTGCCCACTTTCAACGACGGCGTGCGCTCGGCACGGATCGTCGACCGCGTCATCGCATCGGCCAGGACGCGTGCCTGGACCACCATCGATTGAATCCCGGGAGGAACGCCTGATGAAAACCCCTGTCCGCAGAGCCGCAGCCCTCGCACTCCTGCTGCTCACGGCACTGCCCGGCCTCGCCAGCGAAGCCGTCGCCGCGCAGAAGCCCATCGCAGTGCAGATGTACTCACTGCGCAATGCCGGATCGCTCGACCAGCAGTTGAAGATCGTTCGCGACGCGGGCGTGCACGCGGTGGAAACGGTGGGGACCCAGGGCGTCAGCGCCAGCGAACTCAAGCAGTTGCTGGACAGGTATTCGATCAGGGCGATCTCCTCGCACGTTGCGCTGGCCGAGCTGCGCAGAGACCTGGACGGCGTGGTGGCCTTCAACCGATCGATCGGCAACGCCACGCTGGTGGTGCCCTACCTGGACGCGAAGGACCGGCCCACCGATGCCGCAGGCTGGACCGCACTGGGCCAGGAGCTGGGCCGGCTTTCCAAACAGGTTCGGGCCAAGGGCATGCGCCTGGCCTACCACAACCACGACTTCGAGCTGGTCGACTTCAACGGAAGGACCGGCCTGGAACTGCTGTTCGCTGCTGCCGGCCCCGACCTGCAGACCGAACTGGACCTGGCCTGGGTGGCGCGCTCCGGACACGACCCGGCGGTGATGCTGGGCAAGTTCCGTGACCGCCTGTTCGCGGTGCACGCCAAGGACAATGCGCCCAAGGGCCAGGCCCAGGACGAAGGTGGATTCGCCGCCGTCGGCCAGGGCGTGCTGGACTGGAACGCGATCCTGCCAGCCGCGGCCGCCGCGGGCGTGCACTGGTACATCCTCGAACACGACCAACCGCGTGATCCGGCCAAGGTGATCCAGACCGGTGCGGACTACCTGCGTGAACACCTGACCGTCAGCCCGCACGCCAGCGCACAACGCTAGCCCGCGAAGGAGCCCCGCTTGAAGACGATGCTGAAACTGGCTGTGATGCTCTGTGGCGCGACGCTTGCCACCACTGCCTGGTGCAAGGACGATCCTGCCGCCGGCGCCAAGCTCTACAGCGCGAACTGCATGGCCTGCCACGGCGCTGATCGCGCCGGCATGCCGGGTGCGTTCCCGGCGCTTACCGACGTCAGCAAGCGGTTGGATCCCGCGCAGATCAAGGACAAGATCAGGAAGGGCGGCGGACTGATGCCGCCCTTTCCCCAGCTTTCGCAGCAGGAAATCGACGACATCGCCAGTTACCTGGCGAAGTAGCCAGGTGGGATCAGAGTTCCCGCACCCAGATGTTGCGGTAGCTGACCCTGGAATCATGCTCCTGCAGATAGAGCGGCGCACACGCGTGGGGTGAGTACGACGGTGCGCCGATGTACTCGGTCTTCCCCGCCAGCACGGTGTCATCCTGCACCAGCACGCCGTTGTGCAGCACCGTGATGCGCGCAGGCGAGACAAGCCCGCCGCCTGGCGAGAAGCGCGGTGCCTTCCAGATGATGTCGTAGGCCTGCCACTGGCCCGGCGCGCGCGAGGCGTTCACCAGCGGCATGGCCTGCTTGTAGATGGAGCCGGCCTGGCCGTTGGCATAGGTGGGGTTGTTGTAACTGTCGAGCACCTGCAGCTCGTAGAGTTCCTGCAGGAAGATGCCGCTGTTGCCCCGGTTCTGGCCGTCGAAACCCTTTGTTTCGGTGGGTGTAAGCCATTCGACATGCAGCTGGACATCGCAGAAGCGTTGCCGGGTGCGGATGCCCTTGCTGCCCGGCACCACGGTCATCGCGCCGTCCGCGATCTTCCAGGGCACACGCCCACCCTGCTCCGCCTCCCATGCGGAGGCATCCTTGCCATCGAACAGCACGATCGCGTCGGATGGTGCCCTGCCCGGGGGCGTCGCCACGACCGCGGGCACAGGGGTCCATACCTCGGTCTTCTTCGGATCGCGTGCAGGATCGGCAGCGTCCTGTGCGAGGGCTGGTGCAGCGGCCAGTACGCCGGCCACGATCAGCAGCGGCCTGGTCATCATCGTGCGCTCCATCAGCTGGTACCCCACGCAGGCGTACCTGGGACATAGGCCAGGTCGCCTTCGTAGCGACCCGGCACGGCGACGTACTGCAGCACCCCGGTCGCGCCGACCTTGGAGGTGAAGAAGCCGAAGATGGCCAGCTGCTTGATCATCGTGAAGTAATGCGGCATGGCCTCGCCTTCCTCGGGAGTGCCGGTCTCGGTCACGTCAGCGTTGCGTGCCTTGGCTTCGGCGTCCAACGTTCGCAGCAACCCGGTGCGGGCTTCCGGTGTGAGCGATACGAAGCGGCCGCCGGCGCGTCTGTCGATATCGGCCAGGCCGGCGCGGAACGTCGCCTGCTGCCGGGCGGTGTAGCAGTCGCTGACGAACGTCGCCATGAACGCACCGGCGCCCGCGTCCTTCGCCCCGGGTGTCCTGGTCCGCGGCAGGATGGTCTCGGCGATCTCGTCCAGCGTGCCGATTTCGGCATCGGAGAACGCGGCCATCGCGCCCGCCGCTGGCGCTTTGCCATGCACCAGCGCCGGCAACCCGACCATCGCCGCACCGGTGGCGGCCACGATCATCTTCAACAGTTCGCGACGATCCATCACAGGTTCCCCGCTTTCAGTTCGCGCACGGCATGATCGGCGGCCCGCGCGGTCAGCGCCATGTAGGTCAGCGACGGATTCACGCAGGCGCTGGAGGTCATGCAGGCGCCGTCGGTCACATAGACGTTGGGCGCATCCCAGACCTGGTTGTGTGCGTTCAATACGGAGCTCCTGCGGTCACGTCCCATCCGCGCCGTTCCCATTTCATGGATGCCCTTGCCCGGGGCGTAATCGTTGTCGTGCATCTTCACGTCCTTGACGCCGGCCGCTTCCAGCATCTCGGCAGCATCTGCGGCCATGTCCTTGCGCATGGCCAGTTCGTTGGCACGCATCGCAACGTCCATCGCCAGCACCGGCAACCCCCACTTGTCCTTGCGCTCGCGGTCCAGGCGGATCGTATTGTCGTGGTGCGGCAGCATCTCACCGAAACCGGTCATGCCGATGCGCCAGTCACCGGGCACGGTCAGCGCTTCCTTCAGGTCGGCGCCGATGTTCAGTTCGGCGATCTCGCGCGACCAGCCAGTACGGCTGGCACCGCCCTGGTAGCCGAACCCGCGCAGGTAGGCGCGCTTGTCGGCAGCGACGTTGCGGAACCGCGGAATATAGAAACCGCAGGGGCGGCGGCCGAAGTAGTACTTGTCCTCATAGCCCTCGACCCGGCCCGAAGCACCCGCACCGAAGTGGTGGTCCATCACGTTGTGCCCGAGCTCGCCGGACGAGGAACCCAGCCCTCCGTCCCAGATATCGGTTGCCGAGTTCATCAGCAGCCACGTCGAGTTGAACGACGACGCATTGAGGAAAATAACCTTGGCCGTGTACTGGTAGGTCTGGCCGGTTTCGGCGTCGATGACCTCCACGCCGCGCGCACGCTTGCGATCCTTGTCGTACAGCACTTCCTTGACGATCGAGAACGGACGCAGCGTCAGGTTGCCGGTCTTCATCGCCGCCGGCAGTGTCGCCGCCTGGGTCGAGAAATAGGCACCGAAGGGACAGCCAAGGATGCACTTGTTGCGGTACTGGCAGTTGACGCGGCCCTGCTCGGGCATCGGCTTGGTGATGTTGGCGGTGCGCGAGTGGATCATGTGCCGCGTTCCGCCGAACGCCTTCTTGATACGTGCGGCCACATCCTTCTCGACGATGTTCAACGGGATCGGCGGCAGGAACTCGCCGTCCGGCAGCACATCAAGTCCCTCGCGCGTACCGGCGATGCCGGCGAACTTTTCCACATGGTCATACCAGGGCGCGATATCGGCGTATCGGATCGGCCAGTCAGCGGCGATACCGTCCTTGAGGTTCGCCTCGAAATCCAGATCGGAGAAGCGATAACTCTGCCGCCCCCACAGCAGCGAGCGACCGCCGACGTGGTAGCCGCGGAACCAGTCGAAGCGCTTGGTCTCGATGTAGGGCGAGTCCTGTTCGTTGGCCCACATTCCATCCAGGTTCTCGGCCAGTCCGTAGTCGCGCATCAGCACCGGGAACGCGGCCTTCATCGCCTGCGTTGGCCGGTTGCGGTGCGGGAAATCCCACGCCTCCTTCATCGCGTTGACGTAATCCTTGACGTGCTCGATGTTGCGTCCGCGTTCCAGCATCAGGACCTTCAGGCCCTTCTCGGTCAGCTCCTTCGCCGCCCAACCGCCACTGATTCCCGAGCCAACAACAATGGCGTCGTAGTGATTATCTGCCATGGGTTTCTTACCTGGGTGGATATCGTTTCAGACGTCGCAGAGGCGGATCGCCTCGCGCAATGAGGCAACGGGATCGGGCGCGGCAGGCGTGAACTCCTGCGCCAGATACCCCTTGAAACCGGTGTCGCGGATCGCGCGACAGATGGCCGGATAGTGGAGCTCCTGCTGGTCTCCGATCTCGTTCCGGCCAGGCACGCCTGCGGTGTGGTAATGCTTGAAGCAGGCGTGGTGTTTTCCAATGGTAGCGATGATGTCGCCTTCCATGATCTGCATGTGATAGATGTCGTAGAGCAGGCCGAAGTTGTCCGAGCCCAGCCGCTGGCACAGCTCTACGCCCCACGCAGAGTGGTCGCACAGGTAGTCGCGGTGGTCGACCCTGGAGTTCAGCAGCTCCATCACCAGTACCACACCGCGCTTCTCGGCATGCCCGAGGATGCGCTTGAGGCCAGCCTCCGCATTGGCCATGCCTTCCTGCGGATCCATACCGTTGCGGTTGCCTGAGAAGCAGATGAGATTACGGTAACCGGCATCGGCCACCAGATCGATGTGCCGCGTGTAGCGCTCCACCAGCTGGTCGTGGAACTCACGGCCGGCAAAGCCCTTGGTCAGGCCCAGCTCCGCGCCGTTGCACATCGAGCTGTACACGCCATTCGCCTTCAGCGTGGGCCAGTCTTCCGGGCCGACCAGGTCGATCGCGGCGAAGCCGATGTCCTTCACCGTCGCGCAGAGCTGGGCGACGGACAGCTGCGGGAAGGTCCAGCGGGCGACGGAGTGCTTCAGGTTACCCTTCAGCGGTGCAGTGGCGGCGAATGCGGGCAATGTCCCCGCGATCGTCCCGGCCCCCAGGCCAATGCCGCCGGCAACTGCGATGCGCAGCGCATCGCGCCGCGTGAGCCCCCTCGGAGGAGCCGGTCTGATCGAATGGATGGTCATCCACCTTCCGGCCTCCCAACCGGTATCAAACGCAACAATTCACAGCGATGCAATCGATTGCACCATAGGGGAGGAATTTGCCTGTTTGCAAGTCGCGGTGCACGAAAACTGATGCTGCGAAGCACAACGCAGTCGACATCGCGCAAAAAGAAAAGCCCCGCATGAGCGGGGCTTACTTTTCTGCTGCGAACGAGCTTTCGATCAGAACGGTTGTGCACATTTGATGACTCAGCTCCAAACCCGTCGAGCGGTAAAAACACTGAATCATTCACTTAAAGAGCACGTCGACCGTTCCTTCTTCAACAGACCAAACGGAATCCGTAGATCCCCCACTTCCTTGTCGACGCGTAGACCGTGGAAAATTTCAACTCAATCAGTCTCATTCTGGCCAGTCCCTCCACCCATTTCTGCTTCCCGATACCGTGTCAGGCAAGAGGCATCACCAACTGCATCAACATGTGCTGGTGCAGTTCCAACGTTCATGACCTCGTGATCTCGAAACCTCTGACCAAAGGGTTCTTCAGCGCAGTTCTCCACGACCAACCGCAACCGCTGAGATAACCCAGCATCATTGTCACGCGCCCGAGCCGGCGCTCTATGGATGCAATGGTGTAGCCGGCTGGCATGCCGGTCGCCGCCATCCATTCAACCAACTTGGCCAGCTTTTGATTGGGTGTAACGATCTCAACCGTGTCCCCCGACTGCAGCTCACTGATTAGGCAGGTCTTCAACGTGCTCCTCGCCATCACACCCACGTTCGAAATTGAGGGTTTGCGCCAGAACACTTGCATGCGAAAAATTCGGCAGCAGCGTTTGTGATGTCGAGGCGTGATGTGCAGGCCATATCGCGATCGGCCGATCTCTTCAAGGTTGTATCTGTACTGATCGCGAGCTTCGCCCCCCTCAAGCTCTGGTTTCGAGGCTACCATGACCCGTCCCACAATGATTACACCCACAAGCCATACGCCCAGGGGGATCAGTGGCCCGAAGTAGAACAGCAACGCGACATCAAACTGATACGAGTAGATCGCACCGTTGACGATCCGCATCGCAATCGGCGAGAACAACGAGATCAAGACGCCAGCGAAGAGCAGCTCCATCGCTCGAGTCGGCGTGATTGCATAGGTTCGGGCATTGCACAGGCGTTCGGCCACCGCATACGCTGCGAGACTCCCCCCTGCCGCTATCAGCGCGCACCCGGTGAAACTGATCCACATGGGCAACGCCTTGAGCACTGCAAACTGGTGCTGGATCCATTCTGTCATTGCTTGCCCTCCATCAGTTTACGTTAGCGGCACGAAGCTCAATAAAAAAAGCCCCGGCAGATGCCAGGGCTTTTTTTGTGACTCGCGTGTTCCTTAGAACGGAATATCGTCGTCAGCGAAGTCGTCCATCGGCGGCGCCTGCTGCGGCTGCGGGCGCTGGTTGCCACCCTGGTTGCCGTAGCCACCGCCCTGGTTGCCGCCCTGGTTGCCGCCCTGGTTGCCATAACCACCGCCCTGGCCGCCACGCTGGCCGCCGCCACCGCCGCCGTACTCCTGGCGCGGGGCCTGCTGGCGCTGCGGGCGATCGCCGCCGTAGTTGCCGCCACCGCCACCACCGCCGCCTTCACCGCGGCCGCCCAGCATCTGCATTTCATCGGCGATGATATCGGTGGAGTACTTCTCCACGCCGTCCTGGCCGGTGTACTTGTCGTAGCGCAGGCTGCCTTCGACGTAGACCGAGCTGCCCTTGCGCAGGTACTCGCCGGCGATCTCGCCGAGCTTGCCGAAGAACACCACGCGGTGCCATTCGGTACGTTCCTGCTGATTGCCATCCTTGTCCTTGCGGACGCTGGTGGTGGCCAGGCTGATGCGGGTGATCGCCATGCCGCCCTGGGTGTACTTCACGTCCGGGTCGTTGCCGAGATTGCCGACCAGGATGACTTTGTTGATGCCGCGCGCCATAGGTACCTTCGTCCGTTGTCCAAGGGCAGACCGCCAGTGATAGCACAGCCCCGGGCAGGGGTGCAGTACGCTGGGCCGCCCCTGTTGAAATTTGGGGGAATGCGAGAACGATGCATCTTAGCATTGCCGCCGCCATCCGCCCGGTCAGAAGTCCCTGACCGCAGCCAGGGCTCAGACTGATTTCCTTGTACGGCAATGACTTAGCGCCGCCCCGACGGACGCCTGCAAGGGCATTCGCGTCTGCCCATGGCATCATGCCCGGGCACCTTCCACCTGCCCCCTGCCGTTCGCACATGACCATCAAAGGCAAAGCCACCTCCCTGGACATCGCCCACCTGGCCGGGGTCTCCCAGCCGACCGTGTCGCGGGCCCTGCGCGGCAGCCCGATGGTCAACGCCGAGACCCGCGAGCGCATCCTGCGCATCGCCCGCGAGCTGAACTACAAGGTCGACAAGAACGCTTCCAGCCTGCGCCTGCGCAACGCCGGCACCCTGGCCCTGCTGTTCTTCGAAGACCCAACCAACGACGATTCACTGATCAACCCGTTCTTCCATTCGATGCTCGGCTCGATCACCCGCGCCTGCGCCCTGCACGGGCAGGACCTGCTGGTCTCGTTCCAGCAGCTGTCCACCGACTGGCAGGCCGATTACGAGGACAGCAACAAGGCCGACGGCATCATCCTGCTCGGCTATGGCGACTACCACGAGTCGCGCGACCGCCTGCAGCGGCTGGTCGAACAGGGCACGCATTTCGTGCGCTGGGGCGCCGCCCTGCCCGGCCAGCCCGGCGTGTCGATCGGCAGCGACAACTTCCAGGGCGGGCACGACATCACCACCCACCTGCTGCAGCAGGGCTGCCGCCGCATCGCCTTCCTTGGCCACGCATCCAGCCACTACCCGGAATTCCAGGAGCGTTACCGCGGCCATGTGGCGGCGTTGCAGGAACACGGCCTGGCCGCCGAACCGGCGCTGCAGCACGATGCGATCACCACCGAGGCCTCCGGCCAGGAGGCCTGCCAGGCGCTGCTGGCACGCGGCGAGCCGATCGATGCGATCTGCGCGGCCAGCGACCTGATCGCCATCGGCGCAATGCGTGCCCTGCGCGAGGCCGGGCTGCGGGTGCCGCAGGACGTGGCAGTGACCGGTTTCGACGACATCCCGCTGGCCGCCTCGGTATCCCCGGCGCTGACCACGGTGCAGCAGGACACCAAGCAGGCCGGGCAGCTGCTGGTGGAACGCCTGCTGGCGCTGATCGGCCGGCAGCCGGTGGACAGCCAGAGCATCCCGGTGAAGCTGGTGGTGCGGGAATCGTCGCTGCGCCGGTAAGCGCCACCAGACCTCCCGCCACGCCTCAACGTGCGACGGCGGAATTCTCCCCCCATGACCAACGGCGGATGCGCACGGAAGCCGATGCGCGGATAACGCGCAGACATCGCCCACGGAAAGGTGTACGTCGCATGCTGAAGATCGATTCGCTGTCCAAGACGTACGCCAACGGCGTGCATGCTCTCAACAATGTCAGCCTGGACATCCCGCGCGGGATGTTCGGCCTGCTCGGGCCGAACGGCGCGGGCAAATCCTCGTTGATGCGCACCCTGTCCACCCTGCAGGAAGCCGACAGCGGCTCGGCCGTGCTCAGCATCCCCGGCGAAACTCCGATCGACGTACTGCGCGACAAAGACGCCGTGCGCCGCCGGCTGGGCTACCTGCCGCAGGATTTCGGCGTGTACCCGAAGGTCAGTGCGCTGGACCTGCTGGAGCATTTCGCGGTGCTCAAGGGCCTGACCCAGCGCGCCCAGCGCCGCGAAGTGGTCGATGGTCTGCTGCAGCAGGTGAATCTGTGGGACGCGCGCAAGCGTAAGCTCGGCACGTACTCCGGCGGCATGCGTCAGCGTTTCGGCATCGCCCAGGCACTGCTCGGCGACCCGCGGCTGGTGATCGTCGACGAACCCACCGCCGGCCTCGATCCCGAGGAACGCAACCGCTTCCTCAACCTGTTGGCGGCCATCGGCGAGAACGTGGCGGTGATCCTGTCCACCCACATCGTCGAGGACGTGACCGACCTCTGCCCGACGATGGCGATCATGAACAAGGGCCAGGTGCTGCTGACCGGGCGCCCGGCCGATGCCATCGACGCGCTGCAGCAGCAGGTCTGGCGCAAGCAGGTCGATCCTTCGGAACTGGCCGACCACGAGGCACGCTACGTGGTGCTGTCCACCCGCCTGGTCGGTGGTCGCCCGGTGATTCACGTACACAGCGCCAATGACCCCGGCGACGGTTTCGCAGCCGTGGCCCCCGATCTCGAGGACGTGTACTTCCAGCGCCTGCGCCTGCAGGCCCGTGCCCGCGCGGCAGCCTGAGCGGAGCACGCCATGATCTTCAACTTCTTCCGCTTCGAGCTGCGCGAGCAGCTGCGTTCCCCACTGCTGTGGCTGCTGGCCGGGCTGTTCGCCCTGCTCGCCTTCGCCGCGGCCTCCAGCGATGCGGTGCAGATCGGTGGCGGCACCGGCAACGTGCATAGCAACGCGCCGACGGTGATCGCGCAGATGCTGGGCATCTTCACCCTGCTTGGCATGCTTGTCACCGCGCTGTTCGTCAGCAATGCGCTGCTGCGTGACTTCGAGCTCGGCACCGCCGAACTGATCTTCGCCAGCCCGGTGAAGCGCCGCGACTATCTTGCCGGACGCATCGCCGCAGCACTGGCGGCTGGACTGCTGGTCTATGTAGTGATCGCGTTCGGCCTGTGGCTGGCGCCGTTCATGCCCTGGGTCGATCCCGAACGCGTGGGCCCGATCAGTTGGCAGGGCTATGCCTGGACCTTTGCGGTCATCGTCATTCCCAACCTGCTGTTCACCACCGCGCTGCTGTCACTGCTGGCCGCGGTGACCCGCTCGATCCTGTGGGTCTACATCGGCCTGGTGGCCTACCTGGTGCTGTACGGCGCCAGTGCCGCCCTGCTGCGCGACATCGACAACACCTGGATCGCGGTACTGAGCGAGCCGCTCGGCATGCGTGCACTGGGCCGCACCATCCGCTACTGGTCCACCGCCGAACGCAACAGCGGCATTCCGGCGCTGGCCGGTTACCTGCTGGCCAACCGCGCCCTGTGGCTGGGCGTGGCCGCGGTGCTGTTCGCCGCCACGTTCGCGCTGTTCCGCACCGAACGCAGCGGCAGCGGCCGCCGGCGCTGGGGACGCAAGCTCACGCTGGCGGCCGCCGATACGGTGACTGTTCGTCCTGCCCGCGCAGCCCTACCCCGCGTGGTACCGGCGTTCACTGGCAGCACCGCATGGCACCAGTTCCTGCGCCAGGTGCGTTTCGACACCGGCGGCGTGCTGCGCAGCGTCCCGTTCATCGTGCTGCTGGTGCTGGGGCTGGCCAACTTCCTGCCCAGCGCCCTGTTCCGGCAGACGCTGTATGGCACCTCGATCTGGCCGGTCACCTCACAGATGATCATGGGCCTGCAGGGCGCCTTCAGCTGGCTGCTGATCATCATCGTGCTGTTCTTCGCCGGCGAGCTGGTCTGGAAGGAACGCGGCGCGCGCATCAATGAAGTGACCGACGCCATGCCGGTGCCGAACTGGGTACCGCTGCTGGCCAAGTTCGTCGCGCTGGTGGCGGTGATCGCCTGTTTCCAGGCGGCCGGCGCGCTGGCCGCGATGAGCGTGCAGCTGGCCAAGGGCTATACGCACCTGGAGCCGCTGCTCTACCTGCGCAGCCTGGCGCTGGATTCGGTGGTCTACATCCTGATGGGGGGCCTGGCGCTGGTGCTGCAGGTGCTCACCAACAACAAGTTCGTCGGTTACGCGCTGCTGATCGTGGTGATGATCGGCCAGGGCGTGCTGGGCATGCTCGACTACACGCAGAACATCTACAACTTCGGCAGCTGGCCGATCGCTCCCTATTCGGATATGAACGGCTACGGCCACTTCCTCACCGGACAGCTGGCGTTCCAGGGCTATTGGGCGTTGTTCCTGCTCGCGATGATGTGCGTGGCCTCCGCGTTCTGGGTGCGTGGTGTCAGCCAGGGCCTGCGCCAGCGCCTGGCCCTGGCCCGGCGTCGCCTGTGGGGTCCGACCGGTGTCTTCGCCGCAGTGGCCGCCCTGGCCTTTGTCGGCGTGGGCGGCTGGCTGTACTGGAGCACCAACATCCGCAACGAGTTCCTTTCCCCGGATCAACAGCTGGACCTGCAGGCCCGCTACGAGCGCGAGCTGTCGAAGTACCGCAACCTGCCGCAGCCGCGCATCGTGGCGGTAGACAACCGCGTGGACCTGTCCCCCGAATCGCAGTCGATGGTGATCGATGCGAACTGGACGATCCGCAACCTGCACGCGCAGCCGATCCCGGAACTGCATGTCTCGATGGGTGATGACAAACAGCTGGTAGCCGCCGATCTTGGCGGACAGACGATGGCCTTCCATGACAAGGACCTGGGGTATCGCATCTACCGGCTGGACAAGCCCCTGCAACCGGGCGAAAGCCGCCGTGTCCATTTCCGGGTGGTGCAGAAGCCCAATGGCATCACCGCCGGCCAGGCGCCGAGCAACCTTGTGGACAACGGCACGTTCTTCAACAGCCGCGTGCTGCCGTCATTCGGCTACAACGAAGGCGCGGAGATCACCGACCGCAACGAGCGGCGCAAGCGTGATCTCGGCGAGCCGCGGCGCATGCCCAAGCTGGAAGACGAAGCGGCGCGCGCCAACACCTACATTTCCAATGATGCTGACTGGCTCGATTTCCGCACCACCGTCTGCACCGCGGCTGACCAGGTCGCGCTGGCCCCGGGCTACCTGCAGCACGAGACCACGGTGAAAGGCCGGCGTTGCTTCAGCTATGCCATGGACCGGCCGATGCTGAACTTCTATGCCTACCTGTCGGCGCGTTGGGACGTGCGCAAGGCGAAGTACAAGGACATCCCGATCGAGGTCTACTTCGACCCGGCGCACGGCTACAACGTGGACCGGATGATCGAGGCGGTGCAGAAGTCGCTGGCCTACTACGAAGCGAACTTCACCCCGTACCAGCACCGCCAGGTACGCATCATCGAGTTCCCGGGCTATGCGCGCTTCGCGCAGTCGTTCGCCAACACCATCCCCTACTCCGAGGCCATCGGTTTCATCGCCGACCTGCGTGACCCGGACAAGGTGGACTACGTTTTCTACGTGACCGCGCACGAGATCGCACACCAGTGGTGGGCGCACCAGGTAATCGGTGCCAACGTGCAGGGCGCGACGGTGCTGTCCGAATCGCTGTCGCAGTATTCGGCACTGATGGTGATGGAGCAGGAGTACGGCCGCCAGCACATGCGCCAGTTCCTCAAGCGCGAACTGGACGGCTACCTGTCCGGGCGTGGTGGCGAGGCCATCGAGGAACAGCCGCTGGAACGTGTGGAGAACCAGCAGTACATCCACTACCAGAAGGGTTCGCTGGTGTTCTACCGGCTGCGCGAGGAGATCGGCGAGCAGGCGCTTAACCGGGCATTGAAGCGTTTCCTGCAGGACAAGGGTTACCAGCAACCGCCCTACACCACCTCGCGCGAATTGCTGGGCTACATCCGCGCCGAGACCCCGGCCGACCGCCAGCAGCTGGTTACCGACCTGTTCGAGAAGATCAGCTTCTACGACAACCGGGTGATGGCCGCCAGCGCCCGCAAGCGCGATGACGGCCGCTACGACGTGACCGTGGACCTGCACGCGGCCAAGCAGTATGCCGACGGCAAGGGCCAGGAAAGCGACGGGAAGATGGATGACTGGGTCGAGATCGGCGTGTTCGCCAACGGCCCTTCCGGCAAGGAACGCGACCAGAAAGTGCTGTACCTGCAGCGCCACCACATCACCAGCGCCGAGCCGAAGATTACGGTGACCGTGGATGAAAAGCCGGACGAAGCAGGCTTCGACCCGTACAACAAGCTGATCGACCGGGTGAGCGACGACAACCGGCGCAAGGTGACGATGTGAGGCCCCAAGCAGGCGAGCATGGTTCGGCTCTACTGTAGTGCCGAGCCATGCTCGGCACATGGCCCGGACTGGCCGCGCGGATTCAGCGCGCGGCCTTCGGTCCCAGCAACGCCAGCAGTACGTACACCACGATCGAGGCGACGGTACCCAGCGCCGCCAACAATCCGAATGCCCACGCCGAGCGCCCCTGCTGCCGCGCCCACTGGGCCAGATGCCAGGCAGCGCCCAGGTTGATCAGCCAGGCAATGACGAACACCGGCCACAGCACCATGCCCACCGCGCGCAGCAGCGGCATGGCCACCAGGGCGGCAACGATGGCCGCGATCAGGAAGATCAGGGCCGAGCGGGAATGGCGTGATCGTGCCGGCGCGTCGGCGGGTAGTCCTCTGAGTTCCATGGCGAAGCCTCGATCCCGATGTCGCCCAAGGGGATCACGGACGGCGTTCGAAAGGAAGCCTTCTGTAGCGTCGAGCCGTGCTCGACTGATCAGGCATTGCGCGGAAGGCAGCCGAGCATGGGCTCGGCTCTACAGGACAATCAGCCCTGGGCGAAGTCCTTCAGGATTTCGCCGATACCGCTGGGCGAGATCTCGAAGCCCAGCGACGTGCCGGGGTTGATCACCACGCCGTAGCCACCCGGTACGCGGCGCAGCACGTCCAGCATCAGCCAGCGGATCTGGTGGGGGACCTGCTGGCTGTAAATGCCGACCCGCGACGGGTCGGTGAACACTGCCACGTGCAGGGTGCCCTGCTTGTCGAACAGCAACGGGTCGAAGCCGCTGCCGTCGGGGGTTACCAGGCTGCCGGTCAGCAGCACCACCTCGGAGGCAACGAAGGCCTCCATGAAGGCGC
>NZ_JASJSI010000119.1:0-12427 GCF_030237085.1 Stenotrophomonas maltophilia group sp. Smal32 | reverse complement strand
CACCCGCCCGGCCCACCACGAATGCACTGCGAACGGCGCAGCCCCTCGTGGTTGGCGCCGTTCGCCGATCAATCAAACAGCGCCTCGATCGCAGCCAACCCCGCGCTGGCGCGCTCCTTCTTCCGTGCCGCATCCGCCACCGGGTCAGCGCCATCGCGCTGGATCTCCTCGGCCGGAATCTCCTCGAAGAACCGGCTCGGCTTCAGCCGCACATGCTCGCCGAACTTGCGCGTCAGCTTGCTGTAGCTCATCCACAGCTGGATCTTGGCGCGGGTGATGCCCACGTACAGCAGGCGACGTTCTTCCTGCAGGTTGCCCTCGTCCAGGCTCACCTGGTGCGGCAGCACGCCGTCCTCGCAGCCAACGATGAACACATACGGGAACTCCAGGCCCTTGGAGGCGTGCATGGTCATCATGCGCACCTGGTTGCCGCCCTCGTCCTTGTCGCTGCGCGACAGCAGCGCCAGCTGGCCGGCCAGGTCAGCGGCGGTGGCACCGCGCGGGCCGCCCTCGAACCACTGCGCCAGTTCCTCGATGTTGTTGGCGCGGCGCTGGTAGCTGGCCTCTTCCTTGGCCTGCTGGCGCAGCTCGCTGAGCAGGCCCGATTCCTTGGCGACCTTGCGGATCATGTCACCGGAACTGACCTGCCGGGTCTGCGCACGCAGGTCACGCAGGATATCGGTGAAGCGGGCCAGGCTGTTGGCCGCGCGCGGTGGCAGCTGCTGCAGTGCGCCGATCGCCTCGGCGGCCTGCGCCATCGGCATGTCCTTTTCCTGCGCCAGCTCGGCCAGCTTGGCCAGCGTGCCGGCACCCACATCGCGCTTGGGCGACTGCACCGCGCGCATGAACGCGGTGTCGTCGTCCGGGTTCACCAGCAGGCGCAGCCAGGCCAGCGTGTCCTTCACTTCCTGGCGCTCCAGGAACATGGTGCCGCCGGTCAGATGGTAGGGGATGCGCAGCAGCTGCATCGCCTTTTCCAGCGGGCGCGACTGGAAGTTGCCGCGGAACAGGATGCAGAAATCACTCCACGGCACGTTGCGCGACTGGGCCACGAAGGCGATCTCGGCGGCGACCTTTTCCGCTTCGTGTTCGCTGTTGCGGCATTCCCATACGCGGATGCGTTCGCCGTCGGCCTGGTCGCTCCACAGCTTCTTCAGGTGCTCATGCGGGTTGTTGGCGATCAGCGCGTTGGCAGCGCGCAGCACGCGGTTGGAGCAGCGGTAATTCTGCTCCAGCTTGATGATCTCCAGCGTGGGGTAGTCGCGCCCCATCTGCTGCAGGTTTTCCGGGTTGGCGCCGCGCCAGGCGTAGATCGACTGATCGTCATCGCCCACGCAGGTGAAGTTGCCCTTCTCACCGGCCAGCTGCTTGAGCAGGCGATACTGCGCGTCGTTGGTGTCCTGGCATTCGTCCACCAGCAGGTAGCCGATGCGTTCACGCCAGGCCAGCGCGATCTCCGGATTCTCTTCCAGGATCTGCACCGGCAAACGGATCAGGTCATCGAAATCGACCGCATTGAACGCGGTCAGGCGCAGCTGGTAGCGCTCGTAGACGCTGGCCGCTTCCTTCTCGCGGTTGCTGCGCGCGGCGGCCATCGCCTGCTCGGGCGACAGGCCGGCGTTCTTCGCGCGCGACACCAGGTTCTTCATGTCCTCGATGTCGTCGGGCTTGGCTCCGTACATCAGGTCCTTGATCTGCGCGGCGGCATCGTCGGCGTCGAAGATCGAGAAACCACGCTTCAGGCCCACAGCGGCATGCTCGATCTGCAGGAACTTCAGGCCCAGCGCATGGAAGGTGCAGATGGTCACCTCGTCCGCATCCTGCTCGCGCAGGCGCTTGGCCACACGCTCGCGCATTTCCTTGGCCGACTTGTTGGTGAAGGTGATCGCGGCGATGCGGCGTGCCGGATAGCGGCCGCTGCCGATCAGATGGGCGATCTTTTCCACGATCACGCGCGTCTTGCCGCTGCCCGCGCCGGCGAGCACCAGCAACGGACCTTCGATGTGCAGGACGGCGGCGGCTTGGGGGGGATTGAGACCGTGCATGGGAATGGGATTGTAGCGGGGCCGCAGCGGGCGGACCTGACTTGCATGCACACCGTTCCTAAGCTATTGATTCGCCACCGGAGCACTGGAGCCAGGTGCATGCGCCCGACCGCTTCTGCCGCCCTGCTGGGCACCCTGCTGTTGCTGCTGGCGCCGTTGGCCGCCCGCAGTGCGGACTGCGCGCCCGATCCTGGCGCATCGTTGCGGCCTGCGCTGATGACCCAGGGCTTCCTGCAGGCTCATCCTGATCTGCACTGGCGCGAGCTGGGCCTGCAGTCGTGGCGCCAGGGCCGGCCCGATCATGCGCTGGTGCGCTTCAAGCGGGCAGCCGCGCACGCCGACAAGCTGTCGCAGTCGCTGGTCGCGCGCATGTACCAGGAGGGCACGGGTACCGCCCCTGATCCGGTGCTGGCCTACATCTGGATGGACCTGGCCGCCGAACGCGGCTACCGCGACCTGCTGCTGGAGCGCGAGCGCTACTGGAACCGCCTGGATGCCGCGCAGCGGCAACGGGTGCTCACCGAAGGGCCGGCGCTGTATGCGGCCTACGGCGATGCCACGGCCAAGCCGCGCATGGAGGCTGCCATGCGCGTGGACCGCAGCCGCATGACCGGCAGCCGTACCGGCTGGGTCAGCTCGATGCTGCAGGTGGAACTGTCCGACGGCCCGGAAGCCGGCTGGCCGACCCGCGGCGATGACTACTACCGGGATGCGTACTGGGACCCTGCAGCTTACTGGTGCATGCAGGACCGCATCTGGGAACAGGAATTCCGCGGCCGCAGCGTCGAGGTCGGCCCACTCAGCCCGGTGGAAGGCGCGGGGCGCTGACGTTCGTATTTCCATAGTCATTGCCAGGAGGGCGATCATATGAAAGCGAAGCACGCTCCACTCTTCTGCCTGCTGCTGGGCCTGTCGATGGCCGCTGGCGTGACCGCCAGGGAATGCCCGGTGGAGGCCCCGCGGCAGATCCCGCCAACCGTCCTGACCGGAGGCTTCTTTGATGCCCATCCGGACCTGTTCTGGCGCAGCATGGCCCAGCAGGCCGAACGGGACAGACAGCCCGCCAGGGCGCTGGACTACTACAAGCGTTCGGCGCGCTACGCCGACAAATTCTCCCAGGCCATGGTGGCGCGGCTGTACCAGGAGGGCCTCGGTACCCGGGCCGATCCGGTGATGGCCTACATCTGGATGGACCTTGCCGCCGAGCGCATGTATCACGACTTCCTGGTGCTGCGGGAGCACTATTGGGCACGCCTGGACGCATTGCAGCAGGCACAGGCGATCGAGCGCGGCCAGCAGGTCTATGCCGACTATGGCGACCGCGTGGCCAAGCCTCGCATGGAGCGCGCCCTCAGGGACGGCCGCCAGCAGATCACCGGCAGCCGCCTCGGGTACGTGAGCTCCGGCCTGATCGTCGTCCCCCGCCGCGGCAACGAGCAGGGCATCGCGACGCCGGGCAGCATCGTCTACGACAACGACTACTGGCGCGCCGCCGACTACTGGTGCCTGCAGGACAACTACTGGCGCCCCGCGCGGACCCCCAGCGTCGAGATAGGACGGCCGGACACGGTCCGCGACGACAAGGCGGTGGGCGACTAGAATTGGCCGATGGCCAAGCTCTATTTCTACTATTCGGCGATGAACGCCGGCAAGACCACCACCCTGCTGCAGAGCGCGCACAACTACCGCGAGCGCGGCATGCGGGTGGCGATCCTGACCCCGCGCCTGGATGATCGTGCCGGCGCCGGCGTGGTCGCCTCGCGCATCGGCCTGCGCGCCGAGGGCATGGCGTTCGACCGTGACACCGACCTGCAGCAGTGGGTCGAGCAGGACCTGGCCGCCCACGGGCCGATGGGCTGCGTGCTGGTGGACGAAGCGCAGTTCCTCACCCGTGCCCAGGTCTGGCAGCTGAGCGAGGTGGTCGACCAGCTGCGCATTCCGGTGTTGTGCTACGGGCTGCGCACCGACTTCCGCGGCGAGCTGTTCGAGGGCAGCCAGTACCTGCTGGCCTGGGCCGACGAGATGCAGGAGATCAAGACCATCTGTCACAGCGGCAAGAAGGCAACGATGACGGTACGCGTGGACGAACATGGCCACGCGGTAAAGGATGGCCCGCAGGTGGAGATCGGTGGCAACGACCGCTACGTGTCGGTCAGCCGTGCCGAGTTCAAGAAGATCACCCGCGGTGAAGGGCGGATCGACCCGGCGCAGGCGCCCCTGCCGCTGTAGAGGGTGTTCGGCAGGGCTGCGCCCTGCACCCGCAGAGGCAACAGCAACGGCAACAGCCAAAGCCAAAGCGGCATTCCGTGGGATGGCGGGACGGTGTCGGAGTGCGGAGACGCTGCAAGTACGTCCCTGTAAGCTTGGCAGCCGCATCCATGCGGCTGACACCCCGCACTCCGACACCGCCCCACCTCTGACAGAATCCCGCAGCTGTTGGTGGGTGTCGACCTTGGTCGACACCTCTGTCAGATATCGAATGAAATTCCGGGGTCAGATCCGTTTTCCTTCGGAAAACGGATCTGACCCCACGAGCTGTTCCGACAGATCGCGCAAAACTGTCGAAGGCGGGGTGGGTCCCCACAGGAAACCAGCTTCTGCTGTTGACGTTGCTTTTGATTGAAGCAGGTGCAGGGCTGCAAGCCCTGCAATCCCAAACCACTCAGTACAGCGTGCGCTCCGGCGCACCCGCCGGCGGCGGGGTGTACTGGTACAGCCAGGTCTCGGTGAGGGTCTTGCCGCCACTGCGCAGGAACAGGCGGATATCGATCTGCTCGGTGCTGCCCTCCGGCGGCACCAGGTCGAACATCGCGCGGTACCCGTTGATCTCGCGCAGCGGGCGCGCCGACACGATCTCGACCCGGCCACGGCTGGCTTCCACCACCGCCTCGACCTCGGCCTTGTCGATCAGCCTGGCCAGTTCGCCGCCTTCGAAGTCCACCGCGAAACGCCAGCTGAAATACTCGCGCTTCTTGCCGACCACGCCGCCCAGGCCGGTGCGGCTGGCCACGCAGTGCGCCAGCGGCGGGCGTGCCGGCGGCTCGGCGCCCCAATACAGGCGGTAGCCGACCAGCAGCTCCTGGCCCGGCTGCGGTTTTTCCTTCGGGTTCCAGAAGGCCACGATGTTGTCGAAGGTCTCGTCCACGGTGGGAATCTCCACCAGCTGCACCGAGCCTTCGCCCCACTCGCCCTTCGGCTCCACCCACAGGCACGGGCGCTTCTCGTAGAACACGCCATCGTCCTGGTAGTGGTCGAAGTTGCGGTCACGCTGCAGCAGGCCGAAGCCGCGCGGGTTGCGGTCCATGAACATGTTGAAGCGCAGGTTGCGCGGGTTCAGCAGCGGCCGCCAGATCCACTCGCCGGCGCCGGTCCACAGCGACAGGCCATCGGTATCGTGGATCTCCGGGCGCCAGTCCCAGCCCATGCGGCGGTCGTTCTCGCCCACCTGGTACATGCTGGTGCACGGTGCGATGCCCAGGCGCTCGATCGCCTTGCGCGGGTACAGCGCGCTGTCGATGTCCATCAGCAGCACATCGCCATTGGTGATCGCGAAGCGGTAGGCGCCGGCCACGCTGGGCGAATCCAGCAGGCCATAGACCACGATCGTTTCCGAATCGGCCGACGGCTGTTCCAGGTAATAGGCGATGAAGTCCGGGAATTCCTCCGGCTTGCCCATGCCGGTATCGATCGCCAGGCCACGCGCGGACTGGCCGTACTGGCCTTCCTTGCCGACGGCGCGGAAGTAGCTGGCGCCAAGGAACGCAGCGAAGTCGCGGTCGGTGTCCTTGCGGGTGTTCAGGCGGAACCCGGCGAAGCCCAGATCGGCCGGCAGCTCGCCGTCCTTGATGCCGCTCTTGCCGTAGTTGAACGCCGCGCCGTCATAGGCCAGCTCCTGCGCCTTGCCGTCGACCACGTCGAACATGCGCACCGGCGAATGGAAGTACAGGCCCAGGTGGAAGAACTTGGCCTGGAACTTGCCCGGCTGGTCGGCCCACAGCGCGTGGTCCTGGCGATAGCCGATCGACTGGTACTGGTCCCAGTCCAGTCCTTCCAGGCGGCCCGGCAGCACCCGCTTGTGGCTCTTGTAGGGCGCTTGTGCCAGCGCCCGCGCCTGCCCTTTCAGGGTGGCGAAGTCGAACGGCTGCGGCTGACCGAGGCGGCGCAGGCCCATCTGGCCACTCTTGCTGGCCGCGCACGCGGGCAGGGACGGCAGGCCGAATGCAGCCAGGGCGAGGGAGGCATTGCGGATGAAGTCGCGTCGTTGCATGCAGGCGCGTCAGGCACAGAAGGAAGGTCGGCCATCATAGGCAGACAAACGTTAACGGGCAGCGGAGACGCGCCCTGCCCGTTCAGCTGCCGCTGGCCGTCCGGCTCAGCGCTGGCAGTGGCTGCACCAGACGCTCGCGCGCTGGCCGATGGTGGCGTGCTTCAGTGCGCGGCCGCAGTTCGGGCACGGCAGGCCATCGCGGCCGTATACCAGCAGTTCCTGCTCGAAGTAGCCCGGCGCGCCATCGGGGCTGATGAAGTCGCGCAGGGTGGTGCCACCACGGGTGATGGCGTAGCCGAGGATCTCCTTCACCGCGCCAGCCAGCCGCTGGTAGCGCTCGCGCGAGATCTTCCCGGCCTCGCGCAGCGGACTGATGCCAGCCTTGAACAGGCTTTCGGCGGCGTAGATGTTGCCCACGCCCACCACCACCGCCTGGTCCATCAGGAAGGTCTTCACCGGCGCGCTGCGGCCGCGGCTGCGGGCGAACAGGTAGTCCCCGTCGAAGGCATCGTCCAGCGGCTCCGGGCCCAGCCCCTGCAGCAGCGGATGGATCTCGCCGGCCGGCTGCCACAGCAGGCTGCCGAAGCGGCGCGGGTCGTTGAAGCGCAGCAGGCGGCCGTTGTCCAGGCTGATATCCACATGGTCGTGCGCGCGCAGCTGGGTGTCGCCGGGCAGCACGCGCAGGCTGCCGGACATGCCCAGGTGCAGCACGGCGCTGCCGATGGCGGTGTCCAGCAGCAGGTACTTGGCGCGGCGGCGGATGTCCTCGATGCGCTGCCCCGGCAGCAGCTCGGCCACTTCCGGCGGAATCGGCCAGCGCAGATCGGCCCGGCGCAGGATCACCCCATGCACGCGACGGCCCTGCAGGTGCGGCGCCAGGCCGCGGCGTGTGGTTTCGACTTCGGGCAGTTCAGGCATGCGGTGATTCTACGCCGGGCATGGCCCGGCGCTACCGGGACCGGTGCACCTGGTAGCGCCGCGCCATGCCCGGCGACGGTGCAGAGTCAGCGCGGCGGCGCCGCCAGCTCCCGTGCATCCAGGTAGCCGTCGCCGTTGGCATCCTGCGTGTGGAAGCGCTTCACGATCACCTGCCGCTGCTGCTCGCGGCTGATCGCCCTGCCCTTGCCGCCGGGCAGCTCCTCGGCGCCCAGCACGCCATCGCCGTTGCGGTCCATGCGGTCGAAGGCATACAGCATCCACTGCACGTACTCGGCCTCGCTGACCCTGCCGTCGCCATCGCTGTCCATCCGCTGCAGATAGCTGGCGGTGTCGGTGACCTGGGCCAGCGCCGCGCCCGGCAGCATCGCCACCAGCAGAAGCCCGTACCCTGTCCTCACGCGCCCACCAGGCTGTAGCCCTTCAATCGTGCGGCGTAGGCCTGCAACGCGGCGATACCGCTTTCCTCGGCCTCGCGGCACCACGCCTGCAGCTGATGCAGGCGCTCGGCCGCATCGTGGCCGCGCGCTTCCAGCAACGCGGCCAGGCGCCCCCGGTACTCGACCAGGGTGCGGATGCGCGGCCGTTGCGCCACCCATTCGCTGAGCTGGGCGCGGCTGTCCGGCTTCAACCAGCGGCCATCATTGACCAGGCCACGGCGCAGCCGGCGCGGCAGCAGGCGACGCAGCTTGGCCCCGGCGTGGGTGGCCTCCTCGCGCAGGGCCGGCATGAACACGTTGCGCTGGTAGTCGGTCATCGCCTGGAAGCGGTGCGAGAGCAGCGCCTTCAGCGTTTCGGCATCGGGCACTGTGATGTTCGGGCGTACGTCCATGGCCGGTGCAACGCGAAGCACCTTGGCCAGGCGCAACGCCTGCAGCAGGCGGATCGCACTCCAGCCGATGTCAAATTCCCAGCGCCGCATCGCGAAGCGCGCCGAACTGGGGAAGGCATGATGGTTGTTGTGCAGTTCCTCGCCACCGATCCAGAACCCCCACGGCGTCAGGTTGGTGGAGGTATCGGCCGATTCGTAGTTGCGGTAGCCCCACCAGTGGCCGAGGCCGTTGACCACGCCGGCCGCCCAGAATGGAATCCATGCCATCTGGATCGCCCACAGGGCCACGCCGGGCAGGCCGAACAGCACGCTGTTGATCGCCAGCAGCAGCACCGGGCCGAGCGTGGCGTGCGGGGTGTACAGGTGGCGCTCGATCGCATCATCCGGGGTGCCACGCCCGTACTGCTCGATGTCCGCGCGCATGCCGCGCGCTTCCCGGTACAGCTCCACGCCGTGCCAGAACACCTTGCCGATGCCGCGGGTGACCGGACTGTGCGGATCGTCCTCGGTCTCCACCTTGGCGTGGTGCTTGCGGTGGATGGCTACCCATTCGCGGGTGATCATCGACGTGGTGAGCCAGAGCCAGAACCGGAACACGTGGGCCAGTGCCGGGTGGAAATCGACCCCGCGATGGGCCTGGCTGCGATGCAGGTACAGGGTCACCGAGAAGATGGTGATCTGGGTGAAGACCAGCAGCACCGCCAGCATGGCCCACCAGCCCAGGCCCAGCACACCTCCGGTCAACAGGGACATCAGGGCATCGGGCATGGCGGCTCTCCGTATCGACGCGGGGATGGCAGACATCATGGGCGCTTGCGTTGCAAACTGCATCCCTGCGGCGGTGATTGCCACCGTCATCCGTGGCACCGTTCACAGTTGGGGACCTGAGTTGTCGAGCCTTGATCCACGCGCCAGCACCATGACTGCCGCCCCGCCCGTTGCGGAGCTGCCCCCCTTGATCGAACTGGACCGCGCCACCGTGGTGCGCGGCCAGGTGAAGGTGCTGCACGGGCTCAGCCTGCGCATCGCGCAGGGCCAGCATACTGCCCTGCTCGGCCCCAACGGTTGCGGCAAATCGACCTTCATCAAGCTGATCACCCGCGAGCTGTACCCGCTGGCGCAAAGCGACGGCTCGGTGGCCGTGAAGGTGCTGGGCCAGAACCGCTGGCAGGTGGATCGGCTGCGTTCGCAGCTGGGCATCGTCACCGGCGATCTCAGCAGCAACCTGGCCGACATGCCGGGACTGACCGTGGAACAGGCCGTGCTGTCCGGCTTCTTCGCCAGCTACGTGGTGCCGGCCTTCCGCGAGGTGACTGCCGACATGCGTGCACGCGTCGCTGAGACACTGGCGATGGCCGGCGCGCTGGCACTGCGCGAGCGCGCCTATGCCGAGCTGTCGGCCGGCGAGACCCGCCGGGTGCTGATCGCCCGCGCGCTGGTCAACCGGCCGCAGGCGCTGCTGCTGGACGAGCCCTCCACCGGACTGGACCTGGTCGCCCGCGAACAGCTGGTGGCGACCATGCGGGTGCTCGCCCAGCAGGGCATCACCCTGGTGCTGGTGACCCACCACATCGAAGAGATCATTCCCGAGATCGAACGCGTGGTGCTGCTGCGCGATGGCCGTGTGCTGGCCGATGGCACCCGCGCCGAACTGCTGCGCAACGAGCCGCTGTCGTCGGTGTTCGGTGGCGCCATCACCGTGTGCGAGCAGGAAGGCCGGTTGACCGCTTACGCGGGCTGAGGCGGAGCCCTCGAGGGAAACGGCTTGGAAACCGATGGGCCCGGGAAACCGGCGGCGGTAGAGTCGACTGTCAGTCGACTATCGCGCGCAGCGCGGGATCTTTGCGATTCAGGCGAAAGGCAGTCGACTAACAGTCGACTCTACCCCGTTGTGATGCCATTCCCCATGTGATGCCATTCCCCATGTGATGCCATTCCCCATGTGATGCCATTCCGTCGCCATGGCGGTGCAGCGGGCCGGATCCCGGCCCGCTGCACCCAGCCTCAGAACCTCAACGCCAGCGCGCGCGATTCGATCGGTGCCATCCGGCTCTGGTCCTGCAGCTGCAGGTCGCGCAGCTCGTACGGCGCGCCGAAGCCGGCCGGCAACGCGGCCTGGTCGAACGGCAGCACCAGCTGGCCACGCCCCGGACCATCGAACCACGCGGCCGCATGCGCCTGCGCGACCGGCTTCAGCTGGCCATCGCGGCCGGTGGCATACAGCGTGCCACGCGCCTCGTAGCGGCCAGCGGCGGCTACCTGCAATGGCAGTGCGACCTGGCGGCTGGCCGGGTCCGGCGCCGCCTGGCCACTGAAGCGCGCGGTCGGCCGTGCCACCGCGAAGGCCACCTTGCCATCGCGCAACACACCATCGGCCTGGGCGAACACCTGCAGCTCCCACAGCCCCTGCACGTTGCCGACATCAGCCGGAATCCGCACCTGCGCACGCAGGGCGCCATCGGTGGTGCGCAGCAACCGCTGCGGCCAGCTGCGTCCATCCGGTGCGACCAGCAGGGCTTCACCGCCCAGGCTGCTGCGGCGCGAGGCCATCTGCGCGGTGGTGGCACCGTCTTCCAGCAGGCGTGCCTGCAGCTGCACGTTGCCACCGGCCAGCACCTGCGGCTGGTTGGCCTGCACCTCCAGCCGCAGCGGGCTGTTCGGCTCCAGCACCTGCACCACGTAGCGGCCCTGTGCCTGCGCGCTCTGCAGCGTGTACGCACCGGCCGCACTGGTCGCGCCGGTGCGCAGCATGCTGCTGCCATCGCTCACCGGCATGCCGGCCTGCTGCAGCGCACGTGCGTCGACACTGCGCGCCACGCTGCTGCGGCCGGCCGGGTCACGCACCTGCAACGTGTTGGCCGGCACTGCACGCGCGCCTTCGGCCGGGCTCAGCTGGATCACCGCATCGGCGGCGGTCAGCGGCAGGTCCACGCCGCGTTGCAGCTGCGCGCCATCGACCTGCTGCCAGTAGCTGCGGCTGACAGAAGCATACGGCGTGGCCGCCTGCAGCGGTTGTGCCGGGTCCAACGCCCAAGCGAAGGACAGCGGCGCGTGTTCGCTTTCATCGGCCGGCAACGGCGCGGCAACCAGCGCCGCGGGCACCTGATCGCCGGCACGTGCGGCATTCAACGGCTGCGCAGCCTGCGCTGTGGAGAGGGACAGCACCGCCAGCACCGCGCTGGCCAGCAGGGTGGAATGGATCGTCATGGTCGTCTCCCTCACTGGGTCAGGTCGTTGCGCAGGATCGTGCCGAGGCCGAAGCACTCGCGACGACTCTGGTTGTGGCTGAGCGGCTCTGCCCCCTGGGTACGCTGCTTGTCGGTGAACCAGGTGGTGCCGGCGGCCTTCTGGCTGCTGCACTCCAGGAAGCCGTCGGAGCAGGACGACAGCCAGTTCTGGGTGAACTCCAGGCCGACATTGGCGGCATAGCCCCCGCAGTAGCTGTTGCTGTCCCACACCGCCGATTCCACGTCACTGCCGACCACCGCGCGGAACGGCTTGGGCAGGGCGGGACGGCCTGCGGTGCCGTACAGGTTCTGCGCGTTGTAGGTGGCCATGCTCGCCACCTGCTGCTGCCGCACCGCGTCGTTCTTGTAGCCCAGCAGCCAGCCCAGCGAGGTTTCAAAGGTATTGCCATTGAGCACCGCATCGGCCAGCGGCGTGCCCGCCGAGGACGGTGCCAGCGCGGTGACCTTGCGCACCGTGCGGATGATCTTCGGGTAGCGGCTGTCGTAGGTCGGGTTGGACAGGATCCAGCGCACCACGTTGCCGCCGTTGGAATGGGTGATCACCACCAGCTGGGTGATGCCGCGGCTGTCGATGAAACTGGTCAGCTGGTTGGCCAGGCAGCCGGCGGCCTCCGGCTTCCACATGTACTGGGTGAAGTCGCAGTTGATGACAACGTAGTTGCTGCTGTTCGGCAGGCCCTGGCGCACGGTGTCGATGATGGCCGGCTGCCAGTAGTCCTGGGTGGCGTTGGTCTGCGCGCCGGTGCCATGCACGAAGGCCACGCCGACCACGTCGGCGGCCTGCGCCGGCGTTGCTGCAAGCCCGAGGAGCAGGGCCAGGACGGTACTTCCTGTTGCGGTGCTGCGCATCGCTTCTCTCCCTCTGTCTGCGGATCCCCCCGACCCGGCTGGAACTGGACGGCCCTGGCGCTTGCCGTTGTGCCGATGCTCGCGGTGCAGCGGCGTGAAAGTCCGTGCGCTGCGCCCGGATTCAGGAGACTGACGCCACTCGATGACGTTTTTCATATCGCGGCAATGACCATGCCGGGTCTGGCCGTATGACCGATGGCCACTGCGGTGTCGTACACGGACTGCGATCATGGCGCGATGTTTTTTCTCC
>NZ_JASJSI010000118.1:0-12543 GCF_030237085.1 Stenotrophomonas maltophilia group sp. Smal32 | reverse complement strand
CACCGCCCGCCTGGGCGAACTGGCCCAGCTGCTGATCGACAACGTCCGCGAGCTGGCCCAGGCCGGCTGGACCCCGGCCACCAGCAGCAACTTCTCCCACCGCCTGGACGACCGCCACGCCGCGATCACCGTCTCCGGCAAGGACAAGGGCCGCCTGATCGAGGACGACATCATGGTGGTGGACTTCGATGGCAAGGCCGTCGGCCGCCCGCTGCGCCCCTCCGCCGAAACCCTGCTGCACACCCAGCTGTACCGCCGCTTCCCGGAAATCGGCTGCGTGCTGCACACCCATTCGCCGGTGCAGACCATCGCCTCGCGCCTGTACGCGCCGCAGGGCCATGTGCACCTGGAAGGCTACGAGCTGCTGAAGGCCTTCGCCGGCAACAGCACCCACGAGATGGCCATCGACGTACCGGTGTTCGCCAACACCCAGGACATGAACGTGCTTTCGCAGCAGGTCGATGATCTGCTCGACCGCCAGAACCTGTGGGGCTACCTGATCGATGGCCACGGGCTGTACGCCTGGGGCCGCGACATGGCCGAAGCGCGTCGTCACCTGGAGGCCTTCGAGTTCCTGTTCCACTGCGAGCTGGAACTGCGCAAGCTGCGCGGCTGAACCCGCGCGCAGGTGCAGATGCCGATCCGGAATCTGCACCCTGCGCCCACCCTGCTACCCTGTCTTTCCCCCGAGACGTTCAAGCTGCCGCCATGAGCCGACTGCGCATCTACGACGACACCCGTCCCGAATCGCCGCTGCTGGACACCCAGGACGGCGCTGTCATCGCTGCCGAACTGAAGCAGATCGGCGTCACCTTCGAGCGCTGGCAGGCCACCGCACCGGTCGCGCCGGGCGCCAGCCAGGATGAAGTGTTCGCCGCCTACCGTGCGGACATCGACCGCTTGGTCGCCGAGCGCGGCTTCAAGAGCGTGGACGTAGCCTCGATCGCCCCGGACAACCCCAACCGCGCCGAGCTGCGCAGGAAGTTCCTCGACGAGCACTTCCACAAGGAAGACGAGGTGCGCTTCTTCGTCGCCGGCTCCGGCCTGTTCACCCTGCACGTGGGCGACAAGGTCTACGAGATCGAGTGCGTGAAGGATGACCTGATCGCCGTGCCCGATGGCACCACCCACTGGTTCGACATGGGCGATGAACCCAGCTTCGTGGCGATCCGCTTCTTCACCGAGCCGGATGGCTGGGTCGGTCACTTCACCGGCACCGACATCGCACAGAAGTTCCCCCGTTACGTACCCACCCAGGCGTCCTGATCCATGCAGCCCCGCGTCATCCTGACCGATATCGAAGGCACCACCAGCAGCATCTCGTTCGTCAAGAACGTGCTGTTCCCCTATGCGCGCCAGGCCTTACCCGGCTTCGTCGCCGAACACGGCCAGGACCCGGACGTGCGCCGCTGGCTCGACGCGGTAGCCGCCGAGATCGGCGGCGCCTGCCAGGACAGCCTGGTGGTCGAAACGCTGCAGGGCTGGATCGACCAGGACCGCAAGCACACCGCGCTGAAGGCCCTGCAGGGCCGGATCTGGGATGCCGGCTACCGTCGCGGCGACTACACCGCGCACTTCTATCCGGAAGTGGCGGCGGTACTGAAGGGCTGGCACGCCTCGGGCCTGCCGCTGTACGTGTACTCCTCCGGTTCGGTGCCGGCGCAGAAGCTGTTCTTCGGTTTCAGCGACGCCGGCGACCTCAGCCCGCTGGTGTCGGGCTGGTTCGATACCGAAGTCGGCGGCAAGCGTGAGGCCGACAGCTATCGCCGCATCGTGCAGGCGATCGGCGTCCCGGCCGGCGAGATCCTGTTCCTGTCGGATGTGGTGGAAGAGCTGGACGCCGCCCGCGAAGCCGGCCTGCAGACCCGCCTGATCGACCGTCTGGATGATTACCCGCTGCCGCGCACCGGCCAGGCCGCCAACGGCCATGAGCGGGTCGAGAATTTCCAGCAGATCCAGCTGTAACTCGAAAAGGGTAGATGCCAACCTTGGTTGGCATGCTCCCGGCGTGCCAACCAAGGTTGGCACCTACCAGAGCAGAATATGCCTGCCCGATGGTCCGGTAGATGCCAACCTTGGTTGGCATACGGCCGATGTGTCAACCAAGGTTGACACCTACCAGAACATGGTTCGCCTGCCCTCAACGATCGTTGAGTGTTTTTACCTTCAACGCTTCTCGCAGCGTCGTCAGATCCACCGGACCACGCACTGCAATGTCCCGGGTTTCACCCGGCAGCAGGTCCAGCAGGTTGTCTTCGATCTGCACATCCAGCGCACCGAAATCGATCCACGTCGCGCGCACGTAAGCCGCGCTTTCCAGCCGTAGTCGATAGTGGTCGCCTTCTATGGACAACGTGGCCTTGAGCTTCTGCCGCGGCAACACCTGGTCCTTGGCCTCGGCGAAACCGACCACCTGCCTCGCGCTCACCTTGCCGTCCTGCAGCAGTTCGAACACCGCCACCGTGCGCTTCGGGTCGGCACCGGCCAGCAGTTCGGCGTCGCGGAAATCACCGATCGAGGTGACACCTTCCCCCGCCAACGTGACCGCCTCCTCACGGCGGCCCAGCACCTTGCCCTCCACGTCCATCACCCGCAGCCGCCAACGTGCCTCCTGCGCGGCGCCATCATTGATCAGGCGCACCCGCGTATTGCCCTCGTCGCGCAGCGCAGCCACCGTCACCGGCGCGAAGAAACGCCGCGCGGCAAAGTGCAGCGCCTTCCAGCGGCCGAAGTAGTCCACGCTGGACCATGAAGCGCCCGGCCAGACATCGTTGAGCTGCCAGTACAGCGAACCCATCGTGTACGGACGCGAGGCCCGATGATGCAGCGCGGCCAACGCGATGCCATCGGCCTGCATCACCTGGCTGAGGTAGACGAAGTCCTCGAAGTCCTTCGGCGTGCCGTACCCCAGCTCGATGTAGTGCAACAGGCGGCTGTTGCCCTCGCCGGCCATGAACTTCTGGTGCGCACGGATCACCGGGCTGTCGATACGCTGCTCGGCGCGGGTGGCGATCTGGTCCACCGTCGCCACCGACGGCCACGCCTGCAGCCCGTACTCGGACATGAAGCGCGGCGTCTCACGCAGGTAGGCCTGCACCGGCAGTGCCGGATTGCCCCAGACCTGCCAGTAATGCTTGTCGCCGCGGGTGGAATCGTTGGCTTTCTCGTCCAGATCATTGCTGGGCGAGCTGGACCAGTACGGCACGCCCAGCCCCTCCTCACCCACCACCTGGCGCAGGTCGTTGCCGAACAGGTCGACATAGCCCTGCCACACCTTCGCTGCAAACGCCGGGTCGGCCGCCTTCAGGTCGCGACCGTGGCCCCAGTCCTTCCAGGCGGTTTCTTCCTCGTTGTTACCACACCACAGCACGATGCTGGGGTGATGGCGCAGCCGGCGCACGTTGTCGCGCGCCTCGGCCATCACGCTGGCACGGAAGGCCGGATCGTAACCCGGCTGCATGCCGCCGCCGAACATGAAGTCCTGCCAGACCAGCAGGCCCAGCTCGTCAGCGATGTCGAAGAACGCATCATCCTCGTAGTAGCCGCCGCCCCAGTTGCGCAGCATGTTCATGTTGGCGTCGCGCGCGGCCGTCAGTACCTGGCGCAGGCGTGCGGCATCGGCGCGCGCGGGGAAGGCATCGAACGGAATGACGTTGGCGCCCTTGGCGAAGATCTCCACACCGTTGATGACGAAGGCGAAGCCCTGTCCACCCTTGCCGTCTTCCTCACGGCGCAGCTCAACCGTGCGCAGGCCGATGCGCTGCTCGCGCACCCGCGTTGCATCGGCGCCATCATCCAGGCGGGCCTGCACGGTGTAGCGGTCCTGTGCACCGTGGCCGACCGGCCACCAGCGCTGCGGCTTGACCAGTTCGACTGGTACTTCGACAGCGTTCTGGCCGGGCTTCAACAGCACCGTGCGCTGCACCTGGGCCACGCTGCGGCCTTGCGGATCGCGCACATCGACATTGACCACCGCAGAACCGGCAGCGTTGCCCTGCTCCACCTGCAGCAACACCGCCAGCTTCGCCTGTTCCGCGCTTAATGCATCGGTGCGCACGGCAAGATCGGTCAGGCGGTGCGCATCCCAGGCCTGCAGGTCGACCCCGCGCCAGACGCCGGCGGTGACATAGCGCGGGCCCCAGTCCCAACCGAAGTGGTAGGCCGGTTTGCGCGCGAAGTTGCCGACCATCGCGTCTTTGGGCTCATCCCCATAGGGCGAAGGATAGTTGCCGGCGATCTTGTGCGGCATCGCCTGCACGCCCGGCAGCAGGGTGCGGATGGGCGATCGGAACACGATCTGCAGTTCATTGCCATTCGCCCGCAGGCGCCGGTCCACGCGCGCACGCCACGTGCGGTGCGCGTTGTCTGCACGCAGCAGCGGCTTGCCGTTGAGGCTGACCTCGGCATAGGTATCCAGCCCGTCAAAGCGAAGCTCGGCATTGGGCTTGGCCAGCGTCGCCGCATCCACGTCGAAGCGGGCGCGGTATTCCCAGGCTGCCAGGCCGATCCACTGCAGCTCCGCCTCGGGCGCACCGACGTACGGATCGCGGATCAGCCCGTGGGCCAGCAGGTCGGTGTGCACGCTGCCCGGCACCTTCGCCGCACGCCACTGCTGCAGGCCCGGATGGGCTGCACCCTGCGCGTCGCCGGGCAGCATGCGGAACTCCCACTGCGCCTGCAACGGGGCCGCCAGTGCAGGGAACACAGAGGTTGCGACCAGCAGCAGGAGCAGGCGGACAACGAGGGAAAGGCGATGCACGGGATGCTCCTGTTTTTCCGCCGGGCCTGGCCCGGCGCTACCTGCAAGTCTGATTCGAGGTAGTGCCGGGCCATGCCCGGCGTACCCATCTCAACGCACGACGTTCAATACTTCGTAGCACGCACCCATGGTGTGGTAATCCACCTTGCCTGCCGGGCTCTTCTCGTCGCTGTACTTGCGGTTGTCGGCATCGAGGATGCGGAACCAGGCACCGTACTGGTGGTCGACGAAGTGCTCCCACGAGTACGCCCAGATGCGCTCGTACCACTGCCAGTAGCGGTCATCGCCGGTGCGCTGGGCCATCAGTGCGGCGGTGGCCAGGGTCTCGGCCTGAACCCAGAAGTACTTGTCGTCGTCGCAGACGAAACTGTCGCCACCGATCGGGGCGCCCTCCATGCCCGGCTGCCGGCGCGATTCCGGCGCGAAGCCGTAGTAGAGGCCACCACGCGCCTCATCCCAGCTGCGGGCCACGGCGACATCGAACAGATGCTGCGCGGTCGCCACCAGCCAATCGGCCTGCACATGGCGGTCCAGGATCAGCAGCAGCTTGGCCCACTCGGTCTGGTGACCGGGCTGGAAGCCCCACGGGCGGAACAAGTGCTTGGGGTCGTCCAGGTTGTAGTCCCAGTCGATCTCCCAGTTCACGTCATAGTGTTCCCAGACCAGGCCACCGGCCTTGGCGGCCTGGCGGCGGGTCATGTTGTCGGCCAGCTGCAGCGCGCGTTCCACATAGCGCTGCTCGCCACTGGCCTCGAACGCCGCCAGCATCGCCTCGCACATGTGCATGTTGGCGTTCTGGCCACGGTAGCCGGTAAAGTTCCACTGGCCATCGGCCTCGTCCTTGTACAGGCCGTGTTCCGGCTCCCAGAAGCGCGCTTCCAGCAGCTGCCAGGTCTCGTCCATCCACGCGCGGGCCTGCTCGATGCCGGCC
This sequence comes from Stenotrophomonas maltophilia group sp. Smal32, assembly GCF_030237085.1. Taxonomy (NCBI): domain Bacteria; kingdom Pseudomonadati; phylum Pseudomonadota; class Gammaproteobacteria; order Lysobacterales; family Lysobacteraceae; genus Stenotrophomonas; species Stenotrophomonas maltophilia group sp. Smal32. Next base: position 6,853 of record NZ_JASJSI010000118.1, on the reverse strand, counting down.
TTCAACGCACAGCTGTAGGCCAGCAACACGAAGGCCACGCCGTAGCAATGGTTCATGTCGTCCTCGACCTTGCCGTCGCGCAGGGTCCAGGCATAGCCACCGGTAACCGGATTGCGATGCACCTCGCGCAGGTAGCGCACGCCGTGCTCGACCGCGTCGCGGTATTCAGCGTTGCCGAATTCGCGGTAGGCCATCGCGTAGTTGAAGACGAAGCGCGTGCTGCTGACCAGATGGCGATGGCTGGCATCGTAGATGCTGCCGTCATCGCGGAAGTAGTGGAAGAAGCCGCCGTTCGGGTCGATGCAGCGCGGGTGGTAGAACGCCATCGTGTCGGCGATATGCGCACGCAGGAACGCGGGCGAACGGAAATCGGGCGAGGTGTTCATGCGGTAATGTCCTGGGCCTGCAGCAGCTGCTGCACTTCATCGAGCGAGGGCATCGCGGCGAACGCGCCCTTGCGGGTAACAGCCAGCGCGCCGACCGCGGCGCCGAAGCGCAGCGTGGCGGTGATCGCCTCGGGGTCCTGGCAGAACGCGGCAAAGCCTGCGCCCGCCCCGCCACGCTCCAGCAATCCGACCAGCACCCCACCGACAAAGGCATCGCCGGCGGCCGTGGTATCGACGGTGGCTACGCGGAAGCTGGTGACCGTGCCGTGGTTGTCGCGCGTGTACCAGTGCAGCGTGGCCGCACCATCGGTAACGATGACCCAGCGTGCCTGCGCAGCCAGCAGGCGCTTCAGCACCACTGCCTCACCATCGGCACCCAGCGGTGCCGCCAGGTAGTCCAGCTCCTCGCGCGACAGCTTGACCAGGTCGGCACGCTGCAGCGCCTGCCACAGGCGCGGCGTCGGATCTTCGCTGGCCGGCCACAGTGCCGGGCGCAGGTTGAGGTCCAGGCTGACCACCGCACCGGCGGCACGGGCGCGCTCCATGCCGGCGAAGGTCGCCTCGGCGATGGACGGCTCGGTCAGGCTGTTGGAGCAGACGTGGAAGCACTGCGCGCTGTCGAAGCACGCGGCCTGGAAGTCGCTGTCACGGAACAGCAGGTCGGCGGCCGGCGGGCGGTAGAAACTGAAGCTGCGCTCGCCGCTGGCATCCAGCGCGACGAAGGCCAGTGCGGTCTTGGCCGCATCGGTACGCACGATGTAATCCGTGCCTACGCCGTGTTCGACCAGGCTCTCGGCCAGGAAGTCACCAAACATGTCGCGGCCCAGCATGCCGACGAACTGGGTCTTCGCACCCAGTCGCGCTGCCGCCACCGCAACGTTGGCCGGCGCCCCGCCGGCGTACTGCAGGAACGCGCGCGGCGTGTCGGCCGAGGCCGGCGGCTGCGCCAGTAGATCGATCAAAATTTCGCCGAAGCAAACGATGGAACCCATTCCGGACTCAGCCTCCCTGCGTTGCGGAAGCCGGCGTACGTGCGCCGACCAGTCCGTAGAAAATGATGTAGCCGTAGCACAGCAGCGGCAGGATGAAGCTGGCCTGCACACCGATGTGGTCGGCCAGCACGCCCTGCAGGTACGGCACTACGGCACCGCCGACGATGGCCATGATCAGCAGGCTGGAGCCCTTGTTGGTCAGCGGGCCCAGGCGCTCGATGCTCAGCGCGAAGATGGTCGGGAACATGATCGAATTGAACAGGCCGATCGCCACCACCGAGTACAGCGCGATGTTGCCGGAGGTCAGCATGGTCGTGACCAGCAGTGCCACGTTGACCAGCGCGAAGATCGCCAGCAGGCGGCTGGGCGAGAAGCGCGCCAACAGCGCCGAGCCGGCGAAGCGGCCAATCATCGCCATGGTCCAGTAGGCCGACACGTAATGGGTGGCCTCCTGTTCGCTGAAGCCACCGATGTTCGGCATCGACAGGTAATTGACCAGGAAGCTGCCGATCGATACTTCGGCACCGACGTAGAAGAAGATGCCCAGCACGCCCAGCAGCAGGTGGCGCTTGCGCAGCGCATCCAGGTAGCTGTGGCGGTGACCCTGGTCGGCCTGTTCGGTGGCATCGCTCAGTGCCGGCAGGCGGAACAGGAACACGAACAGCGCCAGCAGCACCAGCGCAACGGCCAGGCCCACGTACGGGCCCTGCACGGCCTGCGCCTCGGCGGCGCGGTAGGCCAGCTGTTCGGCGGGCGGCAGCGCGCTCAGTTCATCGGCGCTCTTGACCGTGTTGGACAGGATCAGCATGCCGCCGAAGATCGGGGCGATGGCCGTGCCCAGCGAGTTCAGTGCCTGCGCCAGGGTCAGGCGGCTGGAGCTGGTCTGCTCCGGGCCCAGCAGCGCGACGTAGGGGTTCGCAGCAACCTGCAGCACGGTGATGCCGGTGGCCAGCACGAACAGTGCGCCGAGGAAGGCGCCATACACGCGCAGCTCGGCCGCCGGCCAGAAGCCCAGTGCGCCGATACCGGCGATCACCAGGCCGGCCACGATGCCCTTCTTGTAACCCAGCGCCGCCACCAGGCGGCCGGCCGGCAGCGACATCAGGAAATAGGTTCCGAAGAAGGTGAACTGCACCAGCATCGCCTTGGCGTAGTTCAGCTCGAACACTGCCTTCAGGTGCGGGATCAGGATGTCATTGAGGCAGGTCAGGAAGCCCCACATGAAGAAGATCGTGGTGACCACGGCCAGCGCCTTGCCGTTGGTGACGGCGGGTGCGTTGCCCGAAGAACCCGATGGACGGGGCGTTGCGGAGATCGGCATGCGGTACGCGCCTCGATGCGCGGAAGGTCGTTGTTGCGTGGAAGGGGTACGTGGAAGGAATCAGTTCGGCCGTGCGGCACTGCTTTCGCGGATGCGCAACTGCACCGGCGCCACCGTGCGCCGTGGTGGCGCGTCCGGTTCGTCCAATCGTTGCAGCAGCAGCGCGGCCGCCTGCCGGCCCCGCTCGCGCGGATCGGCGGTGAGCGTGGTCAATGGCGGCACCGCGACCGATGCCTCGGAAATATCGTCGAAGCCGGTCACGGCAAAGTCACCGCCCGGACGAATGCCTCGCGAGTTCAGGCCCAGCATCAGGCCCAGCGCGACGGTGTCGTTGTAGCAGACCGCCGCGCTGGGGCGATGGCCATCGGCAAACAGCTCATCGGTGCGCGCAGCGGCTTCCAGCCGGTTCGGCGCCGACTCGATCATCCAGCCCGGCGGCAGCGACAGGCAGGCCTCGGCCAGCGCCTGCTGGAACCCGGCACGCCGCTGGTGGCACGAGCTCGATGCGGCGTGGCCGCCGAAGAAGGCGATCTGGCGATGGCCGCGCTCGATCAGGTGGCGCGTCGCCAGATAGGCGCCGTGCTGGTTGTCCAGGGTCAGGAAGTCCCAGTCGGCCCCTTCCAGTTCGCGGTTGAACAGCAGCACGTTGGCATTGGCGCCCAATGCCTGGCGCAGCTGCGCGGTGTCGCTGCCTTCGGCCGGCGACAGGATCAGGCCGGCCGGGGTGTGCTCCATCAGCGTGGACAGCACCGCCTGCTGGCGCTCCGGCGATTCGCCGGTGCTGCCGAGCAGGGTCACATAACCACGCCCGCCCAACGCCTCGTCCACGCCGGACGCAAATTCGGCGAAGAACGGGTTGGACAGGTCGTTGATCACCAGCGCGATGCTCGACGAGGTACGACGGCGCAGGTTGGCGGCCGCGCGGTTGTAGACATAGCGCTGCCGGCGCAGCTCGGCCTCGACCTTGGCCCGGGTATCGACATTGACCAGCGGGCTGCCGCGCAGCACCAGCGACACGGTCGCCCGTGACACGCCGATGGCACGCGCGATGTCGGTCACCGTCACTGCCTTGCCGGCGCGTTTGCTGGGACTGCTGCCGTTGTCGTTCATCGTCTTCCCGGACTCCGCTGGAGGCTCAAGCCTAATGGATCAGGGCCGTGTCGTGCCGTGCCGTTCGCTGGGTCACCGCGAACGGCACAGTCCGGCTCAGCGCAGCTGGCTGCCCGGTGCCGCGCACCAGGATACCGGCAGGTCCTTCACCGCCGTGCCCCAGCCCTGCTCCGGCACCTTCGCATCCAGCGCAAAGCGCACGCGCGGGCCCTGCTGCAGGCGGCTCCAGTCCAGCCACACCGCTGCATGTGCCTGGCCATCGACCTGCACGCCCTGCACGTACTGCAGGCGGCGGCCATCGGCGCCCGGCGCGTCGATGCGCAGGGTGCGGCCATTGCCCATGTCCACTTCCACCCTGCTGAAACGCGGGGTGTGCAGCAGGAACTGGCCGCTGCCCGGCACCGCCGGGTACACGCCGATGGCGCTGAACAGGTACCAGGCCGACATCGTGCCGAGGTCGTCGTTGCCGGTCACGCCGTTCGGGGCGTTGGTGAACAGCTGCTGCGCGGCACGCACCACGGCAGCGGTCTTCCATGGCTGGCCGATCAGCGTGTACAGCCACGGCGAGTGCAGGTCCGGTTCGTTGTTCGGGTTGTAGCGGAACTGGTTGTAGTAGCTGTACGGCCCGACCACCCACTCCTTGCGGGCAGCGTTGAGCGGGTCGGCCTGCAGCGCATCCATCGCGAAGAACGCATCGAGGCGGCGACCGGCCTGCTCGCGGCCATCCATCGCTTCGACCAGGCCTGGCACGTCCTGCTGCGCCAGCCACTGGTACTGCCACGCGGTGCCCTCATGGAAGCCATGGTGCGAACGCGGGCTGTAGTGACCATCGGCCGGGGTGTACCACTGGCCGTCCTCGGTACGCGGGCGCGGGAAACCGGTGAAGCCGGTCTCGGCATCGCGCACCTGCGGGTCCCACACCTTGCGCCAGTTGCGGCCGCGCTCACGCAGCGTCGCCGCGTCCTGCGCGTGACCCAGGCCATCGGCCATCTGCGAGAGCGCGCAGTCGGCCAGCGCATATTCGAGCGTCGCCGAGCCACCGTGGTGCGGATCGACGTCCATGCCCTTGGATGGGAACGCACGGTCGTAGACCACGTAACCCTTGTCCAGGTAGGTGGGGTTGCCGGAGCGGCCGGCCATGCGCGAGTTCAACGGCGGCGTGCCGAAGGCGTTGCGGCGCAGCGCATCCCAGGCCTGCGATTCACTGCCCTTGAGCGCACCGAAGCGCCACAGGTCGACCATGAACGGGGTAACCGGATCACCGGTCATGATGTTGGTCTCGAAGTTGGCATAGCCCCAGCGCGGCAGCCAACCGCCCTGTTCGTCAATCGCCAGCAGGGTCCGGCCGATATCGCGCGCCACGTCCGGGCGGGTCAGCGCCAGCCACTGGTTCTGCGCGCGGTAGGTATCCCACAGCGAGAAGTACTCGTAGTAGGTCCAACCATCGGCGCGATGGATGCGATCGTCGTAGCCGCGATAGCGGCCATCAGCATCGTTGCCGGTCATCGGCTGCAGCAGTGCGTGGTAGACCGCGCTGTAGAACACGGCGCGGTCGTCGGCGTTGCCGCCCTGCACGCGCACCCGGCCCAGCTGCTCGCGCCAGGACTGCTGCGACAGGGCACGCATGCGGTCGAAACCGAGCAGCGCCCCACCCTGCATGCCCTCGGCGCGCAGGTTGGTGCGCGCGCCTTCGGCATCCACGTGCGAGATCGCGCTGACCGCCGTCACCGACTGGCCCTTGGCCAGATCGAAGCTGAGCCAGGCGCCATTCGGCTTCTGCTCGCCTTCCATGCTGTGACGCGCACCGGGCAGGCCACCGCCCTCGCCCCAGGTGCCATGCGCCTTGAACGGACGGTCGAACTCGATGCGGAACCAGGTGGTGTACTGGTGGCCGCCACAGAAGCTCTTGGTGACCAGCTTGCCTTCCACCACGCGGTCACCGACCACGTCGACCACGCTGCCGATGACCGAATGGCGCTCGTTGGCCTGTCCGACATTGACCAGCACGTGGCCATCGCCGCTGCGCTGGCTGAAGGTGTAGCGCTCGGCGGCGGCGCGCGTACGCGCGGTGGCCTCGGCGTCGATGCCGCCGTAGCTGGTCAGCCGCACCTTGTAGTAGCCGGCCTGGCCGATCTCGCCGTCATGGGTGTAGTTCGATGCGTAGGCCTTGTGGTCGAACTGCTTGGCGTTGCCGGTATCGAAATCGCCACCGGGGCCGATGCTGCCGGTGACCGGCAGGATGGACACCTGCCCGCCCTGCTCCCAGCAACCGGCGCCGGAGATGAACGAGTGGCCGAACCCGCGGATCTTCTCGTCGTCGTAGCGCCAGCCGGAATAGTGGCTGCCGATCGGGCTGACATGGATCAGGCCAAACGGTGCCGACGCGCCCGGGAAGGTATTGCCGTCGTCCTTGCTGCCGATGAAGGTGTTGACCTCGCGCTCCAGCGCTGCCGGCGCAGCCTGCAGCAGCATCGGCATGGCCGAAAGCGCCAGCAGGCAGGCCAGGCGCGCCAGCGGGCGCGAGGTCGATGGGACGGCGGGAGCGGACGGCACTGGACGCATGTCGGGTTCCTGTAGTCGATGATGCGGAGGCAGACGGCCGGGGCCGTCCGGCACCGTTCCGCTGAGCCCCGCCGTGACCGGCAGAGAGCTCCCCCTGGAATGACGCCCGACCCATTCGACCGTGAATTTAGATCGATTCAAGTAGAGCATGCAGGTTCAGCCGAATGCATTCTGCGGCGCAGCATGAAAGGGGTGTTCGGCAGGGCTGCGCCCTGCACCTGCTACGAGCTGGAGCAACAGCAACAGCAGAAGCCGGTTTCCTGTGGGGAGTCGGGGGGGGGGGGGGGGGGGGGGGGGGGGGGGCCCCCCCCCCCGCGGGGGGGGGGGGGGGGGGGGGGGGGGGCGCCCCCCCCCCCCCCCCCCCCCCCCCCCCCCCCCCCCGCGCCCCCCCCCCCCCCCCCCCCCCCCCCCCCCCCCCGCCGCCCCCCCAGACCCAACAAACTAAAACACACCCACCCACATTTTAGATAAAAAAATACAAA
>NZ_JASJSI010000117.1:0-12690 GCF_030237085.1 Stenotrophomonas maltophilia group sp. Smal32 | reverse complement strand
TGCGGTGAGTAGGCGATGCCCTCGGCGCGCACGAACTCGACCTCGTTGATGCCCATGAAGGCGAACACCTGGCGCAGGAACGGCTCCTGGAAGTCGGCCGGCGAGTCGGTGTAGATGCCGCCACGGCTGCTGGCGATGATCACCCGCTTGCCACCGGCCAGGCCCACCGGGCCGTTTTCGGTGTACTTGAAGGTACGGCCGGCCACGGCTACGCGGTCGATCCAAGCCTTCAGCGTGGACGGAATGCTGAAGTTGTACATCGGCGCGCCGATCACCACGATGTCGGCGTCCAGGAACTGCTGCATCACCTGTTCAGCATCCGTCGCCTCGGCGGCGTCGGTCTTGGCCAGCGAGCTGCTGCGCAGATGCGGTACCGGATTGGCGTCAAGATCGCGATAATCGACCTGCAGGCCATCGATCTGGCCGGTGAAGCGGGCAACCACGGCGGCCGACAGCTGGCGCGAGACGGAATTGTCGCCAAGCACGCTGGCGTCGAGATGCAGAAGCTTCATGGCAGTCACCTATGTTCTGGGAGGAAGGGGCGGGGTAGCCCCGCCGACGGAGAGAACAATAGGTTGTTGCAAAGGCGGAATAAAGGTGATTGAATGCCACGTATTGTTCTAGATATGGAACTCGGGCATGCATGACCTGAATGATCTGTACTACTTCGCGATGGTGGTCGACCACGGTGGATTTGCCGCCGCCGAGCGCGCGCTGGGCATCCCCAAGTCGCGCCTGAGCCGCCGCATCAGCCAGCTGGAGACCGACCTGGGCGTGCGCCTGCTGCAGCGCTCCACGCGCCGTTTCGCGGTCACCGACGTCGGCACCAGCGTGCACCGCCACGCGCAGACGATGCTGGCCGAGGCGCAGGCCGCCCGCGAAGTTGTCGACCGCCTCAGCGCGGAACCACGCGGCGTGGTGCGCGCCAGTGTGCCGGTGTCGCTGGCGCAGATGCAGCTGCCCAAGCTGCTGCCCAAGTTCCTCGAGCAGTACCCCAAGGTGCGCCTGCAGCTGAACATCAGCAACCGCCGCGTGGACATCATCAATGAAGGCTACGACGTGGCCCTGCGCGTGCGTTCGCGCCTGGACGACGACGGCAGCCTGGTGATGCGCAGCTTCGGCCAGGTGCAGGAACTGCTGGTGGCCAGCCCGAAGTACCTGGACCGTGCCGGACGCCCCAAGGACCCGGAAGAACTGACCCAGCACGTCACCCTCAGCATCAGCGAAGACGAAGCGCGCCAGCGCTGGGAACTGCATGGGCCGGAAGGCGAAGTGCGCCGGGTCGACCTGCAGCCACGCGTGGCCGGCTTCGATTTCCCGCTGCTGCAGAGCATGGTGAAGGACGGCTTCGGCATCACCATGCTGCCGGAAACCGTGTGCGCCGATGCCGTGCGCAATGGCGAACTGGAAGTAGTGCTGCCGGACTGGTCGCTGCCGCAGGGCGTGTGCCATGCCGTGTTCGCCTCGCGCCGTGGCCTGCTGCCGGCGGTGCGCGTGTTCATCGACTTCCTGGCCGAGCACCTGCCGCCGCAGCTGGAGGCCTCGCGCCTGCATTGCGATGGGGCCTGCGAGAAGGCCAAGGAGCGGATCAAGGCCAGTGCGCTGGGCGCGCTGGCGGTGGATGCGGGCTGAGAGAGCTGAACGGTAACGCCGGGCCATGCCCGGCGTTGCTGTTTCCGGGGTCGATCACTTCCGCCCGAACAGCCGGTCCCAGAAGCTGCGCTGCGGTGCCGGCATCGGCGTGGGGGCGGCAGCGACTACCGGCGCTTCCAGTACCGCCATCAGCTCCGCGCTGCGCGGCTTCTTCAGGAAGCGTGCATAGTCCAGGTAGCTGGTCACTTTGCTCATGTGCAGGCGCTCCGGCATCGCCGGCAAGGCGCCGCCCTGCAGCAGTACCCGCAATGCCTGCGGACGGTCCAAGCGGATCGCCTCGAACAGCGCGGTGCCGCCGCAACCGGGTTCGATCTGGTTGGCGCGCTGTGGGGCGTCCTTCAACAGGGCGTGCAGCGCATCCGAATCGTCGCGTTCCACGGCCGCAACTAGCCGCGCCAGCGCCTCCGCTTCGTCGGGTGAAAGGCTGTCGCGGTAGGCCTGATCGGCAATCTCGCGCTCGTCGCGCCCGTCACCGCCCTCGATGCACAGGAAATCGGTGACCAGTGCTACCGGAATGCCGGACGTATCCAGCGCCCAGTAGCTGGGATACACACCATCGCCCCAGCCACTGGTGAACACCACCAGCCCATGCGGGGAGTCTTCGCCCCATGGACGGTACTCGGCGCCTTCATCCAAGCCGTCGTGGTCGATCAGGGCATCGGACCACGCGCTGTCTTCGTCGCCATTGGCCTGTTCGATCAGGACCAGCAGTGCCTGCTGGGTATCGGTGTCCATGAAACAGCCGATGCCGGCGTCGACCGGGTAGCCGATGAAGCTGTCCTCATCCAGGCCGGTCAGGTCCTGCGTGGTCCAGCGCGCCATCTGCCAGTGCAGGGCAGATGCCGTGAGGGCTTCGCGGGGCTTGAACCAGACCACGGCCAGTGCCGGGCGGCCGCTGTGCACGATGATCTCGACCGGATGCCGGCCCAGCGGGGCGGTGTAGTCGGCCAGCGCCGGCGCCTCGGCCTGGACCAGTGGATCGCAGACCACCAGATGCCCGCTGCTGACCGGCAGGTGCCCGGCGAACGTGCGGTGCAGGGCCACTGCAGCCAGCTGGGTGTCGTCCAGCAGGCAGCTGCGCAGGTTGGCCAGATCGAGATGGGCCATGACGGCTCCGAGTGCGGTGAAGGCCCCCACCGTGCCGGATGCGAAGGGCAGGGGCAAGGTGGTCTTGGGCAAATGCCCTTCACGTGCGAGAATACGCCGCTGCCCGGGCGACCGGGACCCGATTGGAGAGATGGCCGAGCGGTTTAAGGCACCGGTCTTGAAAACCGGCGAAGGGTCAAACCTTCCGTGGGTTCGAATCCCACTCTCTCCGCCAATCCTTAGTAAGTGTTTGTTTTTAAACGACATTTTTTAAGGTCTTGAAGGGCGGCTTGGGGCACAAATCGGGGCACAACTCCGATGCGATTACCAAGCTATCTCACTCGCTCTTCCACAGGTCGTTACCAGTTTCGCATGCGCGTTCCGACGGACATGCGCGGTATCGTCGGCAAACCTTTCGTCAAGCATCCCTTGGGCATCCAACTGCATAGCGCAAGAGTGGCTGCCTTGGCCATCGCGCAGCGTTATGCTCAAGCATTCGATGCCATCAGGGATGGGTGCATGACCAAGAAGGGACTCACGGTTGAGGATGTTCTGCGCAGCGTCGCGGAGAACGGCTCCCGGCGTTATGAAATTGACTTGCCGGGCTTCCGTCTTCGGACCACGGATGCGGCCGACCATGCTCGAGCAATGGAGGCGCTGGAAGAAATCGGCAAGTTCCACTTCCGTGATGCGGGTGCAGTTCCGGCGGCGGCTGGGCCAAACCCGTTGGAATCAGCGGCGGCGCAGCCCCTGCCATCTGAGACCATCAGCCTGATCGATGCGAAGCGAATCTGGCAGGATAAAGTCGCCGCCGAGGACATCGAGGTCAAAACGGTCGGCATCAAACTGCTTCCCGTGACAGAGCTGATCGAGTTCTTGGGCGCCGAGCGCGAGCTGCACACCATCACGCGGCCTGAGATGGCCCGCTTCTACGACCATTTGGCCAAGCGCGGGTTAACGCGTTCTACGCTCAACAATCGCCAGAGCTACCTCGCAGGAAAGAGAGGATTCTTCACTTGGGCAATGGCTTCAGGCTACGTGCTCAAGGGAGACAATGTCGCCGCAGGTCACGTCAGCGTTTCGATGGCGGAGAAGCGCAAGCGCAGAAAATTTGGCTTCCAGGCCTTTACCTTGGATCAGGTTCATCAACTCTTCGCGCCTGATAGCTTCAAGCAGCTTTCAACGGGAGCGCGCTGGGCGGCTTTGTTGGGCCTGTATACGGGCGCCCGGGCAGGTGAGGTGGGGCAGCTGTTTACCCTCGACGTCAAGGAAGAGGAGGGAATCCCGTGCATACGGTTTACCGATGAGGGGGAGGATCAGCGATTGAAGACCGATGTTTCCAATCGGGTCGTCCCGTTGCATCCCGACCTGATCAAGCTTGGTTTCTTGGACTACGTCGCCGAACGAAGGGAGAGCGGGGACTGGCGATTGTTTCCGCAGGCTGACAGTAAGGCGAAGAATGGTGCGGGGAACTGGATATCGAAGGCGTTCAGCTACTACCTCCAAAAGCACAGTGGTGGGTGGTCGAAAGCGAAACGTGGTTTCCATAGTCTCCGAAAGACCGTGATTCAGGAGATGCAGGGCAGCGGTGTGGCCTCTGAGATGCGAGCCCAAATCGTCGGCCACGAATTGGACGACGAACACCACGCGACTTACAGCAGGCCCTTTACGGTGAGTGAGAAGCTCAACGGTGCCGGAGGAACGCCAGCTTTGGGTGTCCTAGATTACGGAATCGACCTGGAGGCGCTGCGCACCCTGCCGGCGCGCAAGGTCGGGCGGCGAAGCAGCAATGCTGCCGCGCGCTCTTCAAAGGTCGGCCGTAAGGGGAGCGAGCCGAACTAATGGCCCTTACTGCTGCTGATGCTTACCGCCGCGCCATCGATCGCTTTCTCGGCAAGCTCTCTGGCACCGAAAACGTGGGCCAGATGGAGAAGAAGATCGCAGACCATTTGCGCCTAGCGAAACAGCGGCCCAAGGTGGACGTGGCGTTGAGCTTCAATGAGGCCGCTGGGGTGTTGGCGATCAGCACGGCCCAATTGCAACACCTCTTGAAGGAACACTCCCCAAAAGGGACGCTGTTCACGGTGAAGGGAACTCGCAAGCGCTCGACCACCCTTGTTCCGTTGATGGCCTGGGCAGCCGAGCTCAAGGCTAAGGGCCTGTGGAAGCCGTTGAGCGAACGGGGCGTTGCGATCGACACCCTCCTAACTGCAGAACTGCCGTTTCTGGTGGCCAAAGGGTCCAAGGCTAAGCAGTTCTTCCTGGAGCCACTGACTGACCAACCCATCAGCGATGCGTTAATTCGCCAGCTCCAAGCATTGGGCGTGCAAATCGGGCTTGGGATTCGGGTCTGCACGCTGACCGAGGCCTTCGCCCAGCCTTGGCAAAACCCTGACGTCAAGCGCCAGTGGGTGGACGCATTCAACAACGCAGCCCAAGCCCAGGCCAGCCGTCTGCGGGACCTGGCTCAGCAGCTCGACGCCTCGCGAGCTGGGGTGATCGAACAAGCGCTGCACGAACGCCTGCAGCCGGCGCCTCCAAAGATGCCCGACAAGCGCAATGGGCGAATGTAACGGCTGCTAACGGATATTGGAGGCCTCCAATATCCGTATCGATGGAGGCTCTCAGTTCGGATGATTACTCCAACGCCTCGGTGGTCGGGGCGATGGAGCAAGCCGATGGGCCTCGATATGTATGCGGTCAAGACCCGCACTGATGTGCGAGATCGCACTCAAGAACTATTTTTCTACTGGCGAAAGCATCCGAACCTTCATGGTTGGATGTTCAAGTTGCACAGTGCTAGGACGGGGCAGGTTGATCCCTTCGATTTCAACCAAGTTCCCGTATTCCTTGGATTGGACGATCTTGATGCGTTGGAACAGGCTGTGCTGAACGATGATTTGCCTTATACCCAAGGCTTCTTCTTCGGTGAATCGGATCCCGATCGAGCTGAAGAAGATCTGGACTTCATTGCGCAGGCCCGCGCATTGATCAACGACGGTTGGGACGTGTTCTACAACTCTTGGTGGTAACCCGCCGCCAGCAGCGCCTCTCGGGCTGGTTCAAGCCCAACTCCCAAAACCCATTCTTCAACGCGGCAACGCAGCCGTGCTGACGGAGCCTTGCCTGGAGAATCCTCATGCAGCCCAAGTCCAACGTTCTGCCGTTCAACGCAGCAACCCGCTCCAAGCGCCTCGTAGCGGCTAAACCCACCCGGCTCACCTCCGTTTGCTACAAGGCAAGCGACAAGGCCCACACGAGCGTCGATTGGTATACCCCGCCTGCCATCGTCAGGGCGCTGGGGGGAAGGCGCGGCTTTGACCTCGATCCTTGCACGCCCGAAGACCCGTCGCGGCTGCCCGCACCCACGGCCAGCCGGATGATCCCGCCGAGCCAGGACGGCTTGGCTACGCCGTGGCCCAAGCAGGCATTCGTGTGGATGAATCCGCCTTACGGAAAAGGGATTGAGAAGTGGTTGAGCAAGCTGGCCAACCACCCCGGCGGCGGTATCGCCCTGGTGCCGGTCAACATGGAGACGGGATGGATGCACGACTGCGTGCTTTCCCACCCCAACGCGACGGCGATCCTGTTCACCCGTGGGAGGCTGAGGTTTGTGCGTCCCGACGGAACCACCGGCACGGCAGCGCCGTCGGGATCGTTGGTGGTGACTTACGGCAAGCGCGCCGCCGATCACCTTCAGCAAGCGCAGGCGAGCGGTGCGTTGCACGGGAAGTTCTTTGCCATCCAGCGGGTAGGGCAGGTGGCCACGGCGAACCAGGAGAGCTCCAATGGCTGATCGCTGGAACGTTGTTGTCTTGGGCCGCGCGACGGCCGAATTGGAAATCCGAATCGACGCGGACTCAGAGGCGGCAGCCTTGGAGATTCTGAACTCGATGGGAGTGGCTGACATTCATGCCGGTGGCTGGCGTACCGAGTTGGAGGAGATCTACGGCTTTGTGGAGGTCATCAGCCCCGATGGTTCCGAACGCGAAGATCTCAACTGGCCTTGTCCAACCATGCGCCACCACCTCAACTATTAGGAGGAGCCGATGGGAACTTACGAATTCGTCGTCCGGGGTGACTACTTGGTGAGCAAGGTGATTGAGGTCTTTGCCCAGACCCAGTCCGAGGCAATGGAGGCATTCGCGCGACTGTCCTTGGCGGAGTTGGATGCCATCGATTGGCACCATGGCGCCCTTACGATTGAAGAACACGTGGTGGTGACGGAGGTGGAAAGCGGGAGGGAGTTTCAGCATCCGTTCTTGACCGATCGCAAGCGCGAGCAACTGGAGTGTTTGGCCGAAAATGAGTAGGAACTTCCGGCTGCTGGTCTTCCACTAGCCAGCAGCGATCGAAGGCCAGCAGGAAGACCAGTAGTGCAAGGTCGTTGAATCCCAAGGGATTTCTGCGACTAAAAGTGCGCTGCTGGCTTGCTGGCTTTCGATTCAACTCCCCTGTGCAAATGCGTCCAAATCGCATGGAAAGTGTTGGTATCTCAAATTTCAAAACCGATTCTTTTTTGACCCAGCAGACCAGCGGAACGGTTTTCTATGAATGCAAAGCTTTTGGAATCAAGGGTTTGTAGCTGCTGGTCTTCCTGCTGGTCTTCTCTTTCTGCTGGCTAATGGAAGACCAGCAGGGAAGGGAAAGCCAGCAGAACAGGGCTTCCGGAAAAAGTGCGAGAGATTCCGCAGTTTTCGTGTTTAGTCAAAAACCGTGGGTTGCGGAAAGCTCCTGGAGTGGTTGAGTGGAAGTGTCCCCCATGTGGGACACACCAAACCTTTCACCTTCGGAGTTGCCACCGTGAACGCCGCCACCCATCCCTCGTCGCCGCCGACTTACAGCATCCGCGCCAGCGTGAAAAAGCACGTTCGGATCAAACGCCCCTTGGCCGAACGCCTTCGTCTCGCCGCGGCCGAAAACGAGATGACAGAGAGCGAGTTCATTCGCCGCGCCTTGGAAACCGCTCTCCCGCGCGCTGCCTGAGCAAGCCTGTCCCCCCACAACGACAAACCCCCACCGGCCAGGGCGAGGGTTTGAGAGGAGCCAACAACAATGTCTACAACCAATGTGTCCCCAAAAGGGAAGGCTGTCAACCCGACGACGGAAGAGCCAAGCAACATCGTGCCATTCGAAGCGTCGCGTTTCCTGGGTGCGGAAGCCTCCGCCCGCAAGGTCAACCTGGAGGCAGAGGAGCACAAGCAGCTCTACCGCCACTCGGTTGATCGAGAGGGCCAGCGCAAGCCACCGTCGCTCCCCATCCTGTTTGCCCGCCGCACCACCGAATGCGTCGATCGCTTGTGGGCGTGCCAAGCCACCAGCGGCACCGGCGAGATCGTACACCATTGGAACGGTACCTACTGGCAAGCGATCAGCGACGCGGAAGGTGTGGGTGTGGCATCCGATTGGATCGACCGCAACGCCGATTTCGCGGGCAGCCCCAAGCTCGCCAAGGACTGCTGGGACATGGCTTCCCTTCGGTTGCGCCAGAAAAACCCCATGCCAGCCCAAGCCAAGCGGGCCATCGTGCCGGTGGCAGACGGCTACGTGGAAATCCTTCCCGGCGGTTTCCATGTGCTCGCTCCTGATCCCGCCTTGGGCATGACCCACGCGGTCAGGGTGGCCTGTGGTGGCAGGCAGGGCCATGCATACAAGCCCCAGCCTTTGCCGGCTGACTCGCGATTCGCCAAGTTCCTCCGCCAAGCCCACGACGACCCGCGCGTCATCGACCTGCTCCAGGAGCAGTGCGGCATGACCCTGTTGCCGGGTGTCTACAGCCAGGCCGCCTGGTGGCACGGCGTCGCAGGTTCTGGCAAATCCACCCTGGCGGAAATCGTGGAAGCGATGCACCGTCAGGTGGCCCGCTGCAACCTTGAAACTTTGGGCGACCGCTTCAGCCTGGAACCCATGATTGGCGCCAGCCTGATCCTGGTGGACGAAGTGGAGTGCGAGAAGTGGGCCGAAGGTCGGTTCAAGACGATGGTCTCTGGCAATGGCATTGGCATCGACCGGAAGAACCAGAAGCAGCTGGCGAGCTACCATTCCACGGCCAAGTGGATCATCACGTCCAATTCGGCCCCCTTCATCCGCGACAAGAGCAACGGGGTGTGGCGCCGCCTCACCGTCGTGCACTGGAAGAAGGCGGTACCGGTCAACCAGCACGACCCTGATCTGGTCAAGAACATCCTGGCAGAGGAAGGCCAGCTTGTGCTGGACTGGATGCTCGAAGGCGCCCGACGCATCGTGGCCCGTGGTAGGGCGTTGTCCGACACCGACGCCGACATGCCCGAAGCCGTGCGCGCAGCGAAGCTGGCCGCCCGCCATGGCAGCGACCAGGTCATGGCTTGGGCTCAAGCCGAGCGCGTGGTGCGCATTGAGACGGATGAGTGCACGCTTTCCATGCGGCAGGTCTACGAGAACTACAAAAACTGGGGCTACCGACAAGGGCTGGCGGACATCGATCTCCTCACCGGTCGCCAGTTCTGGCGAGGCTTGAAAGAGATGGGCCTGGACGACGGCGCCCGCTCGAACCGTCGCATCAATGGCAAACAGGAAGAATGCGTGCGCCTGCGAATCAACGGAGCAGCCACCGTCGGCGAGGCCTGTGGCGATCTGCCGTTGAGATCATCGGCGACCGTGACAGCACTGCGCGTGGCGCAGGAGCGCTCTCAGTCTTTGGAGCCTTGGGAAACCGATGTGACGCCCACCCTCGAACAGCAAGGGGCTCGGCAGGAAGAGATGGAGCGTCGATTCGACCGCTTGAGCGCTCAGCAGCAGGCGGCTGAGATGGGAGCTCTCCATGCCGATGCGTTGAGGGAGGAGGCAGGGCGCACCAGAGCCAAGGCAATCCAACTCCAGCTGCAGGAACGTATCAATGAACTGGAGATTCGTGCGCTGTTCGGTGAGCCGTTGGCGGGCCGAGAAAGCATCGAAACCCAAGGTGGCGGAAAGGTGGGAGATGGGGATGCGCGCCAACGGCGGTCGTAAAGGCGGGGCCAAATCCGTGTTCCCATCTTCCGTATCAGCTCTAGCCAATGGATTGGTCGGTGACGCTAACGGTCCAGCCCGGACTTGCCAAATCCGTATCCTGTCGCATGCTGAAACCATGACCCCTTCCGATGCCTTTGTAGACGACAGCATGGACCGCCAGGACTCCCTGGCGGCGTCCCCCCGTTTCACCGTGCAACGAACCCCCGAGGGCATCCGCGTGCAGCTCCAGGAGGGCGACGGGGGCCCCGGCACCGCTTTGACCATCGAACGGGCCTTGGCTTTGCTGGAGAACCTGTTGGAGCAGGGACGCGCCGTCACCATTCACGATTGAAGTTTCCAGCCTAACCCCCT
This sequence comes from Stenotrophomonas maltophilia group sp. Smal32, assembly GCF_030237085.1. NCBI lineage: Bacteria > Pseudomonadati > Pseudomonadota > Gammaproteobacteria > Lysobacterales > Lysobacteraceae > Stenotrophomonas > Stenotrophomonas maltophilia group sp. Smal32. Next base: position 2,610 of record NZ_JASJSI010000117.1, on the reverse strand, counting down.
TGGCGTTGCCGACAGGCGCCTTTCCTTGCCTTCCAGGAGAGCCTGCCCGTGTCCGATGCCACCCCCAACGAAAGCTTCCTTCAGCGCCATTCCCGCGACGTCGTCGAGCGCTTGATCCGCCAGATGGAGGAGGGCACCGGTCCCTTTCTCAAACCCTGGGACGCCCGCGTGGACCTCGGGTTGCCCATGAACCCCACGACTGGCAAGAGCTACCGGGGCGGAAACCTGCTCCACCTGTGGGCCCTTCAGAGCGCCTGGGACACCCAGGACAACCGGTGGATGACTTACAAGCAAGCCGCGGCCGTGGGCGCTCAGGTGCGCAAGGGCGAGAAGGCCAGCGTGATTGAGTATTGGGATTGGTCGCGGGTGGAGGAGGCCAAGAAGAGCGGGGACCCCGACCTCATCGCCAAGGCCCACCCCAAGGTCTTCTTCCCACGCGTGTTCAACGCGATGCAGATCGATGGGTTGCCGGCACTGGTCCTGCCAGCCGCGCGCCCAGAGCCCGACATTCACCAGGCCTGCGAAGCGGTGCTGAGAGACAGCGGAGCCGAGATCCACCACGACGGGGGCAACCAAGCGTTCTACCGTCCGATGACCGACAGCATCCACTTGCCCCAGCGCAACACCTTTCACTCGGCCAGCGGCTACTACGCCACCGCGTTGCACGAACTGGGCCACTGGACCGGCTTTCCCACCCGCCTCAACCGCGATCAGAAAGGGGCTTTTGGGAGCATCGACTACGCCAAGGAAGAACTGGTCGCGGAGGTGTCATCCATGCTGATGGGCGAACGCCTGGGCATTGGCCACGATCCCACCCAGCACGCGGCTTACGTGAAGTCGTGGATCCAAATCCTCCGGGACGATCCCCGGGAGCTCTTCCGAGCCGCGGCGGCGGCCGAGCGGGTGGTGGAGTTCCTGAAGGTGCCCGAGTTGGTTCGAGAGCCGCTCCAGAAGGTTGAGCAGCAGCGGCAGTCCGTGGCGGCCAATCTGCATGAGATCGAAAAACATGCTGCCAACGACCGGTCTCGATCGCGCTTCAAGGCAAGAGGGGCGCGCCTGAACTTGGCAGTTTGATTCGTGAACAAGCGACTGAACGCGCACCCGCCTGTCGGGAGGCAGCAGGGTGCGCGACAGTGGCTGACAAATTCTGGTTATTTATTCTTCGACAGCACGTCCATGCGCAGGAGCATCTGCTTGAGAACGTCGATGACGGAAACCTCGTCAGCATCCTTGGCCGGAGCCAGGGCAAGTGCCCAGTTGCGGACCGATGGGCTCAAGTCCTCTCCCAGTTCCACCACCAAGTCCTGAAGGTCGTCTAACGGCAGATAGGCCGTCGCAGCCAAGATATCATCGAGCTTTCCCGACAGGTCTTCTTCGTGTGCCTTCCGAAGTTCTCTCGCGGTGGCTCCGCGCTTTCTAAGCTCGGCGGCGTGCTCCACCTTGATCTCTTCAATCTTTGCTTTCGCTGATTTGCTCTTCTTGCGAACGGCGCCGCGAACAATGTCACGCACCAGCTTGGCGTCGTGCGTGTCTGTAAGGCTGGCAATGAGTGTGTCACTTTTAACGCGTGCCGGTCGGTAGACGCGGACCTTGCTGACCTCATCCCCCAGCACTCGCTGCGTCCACTTTTCCATCGTCTCCTTTGCCTTCTTTTGACCGGTTAGAGGCGACGGAACGTTCTTGAGGCGTGGTTTACCTTCGAAGTCCACCAGCAGGCCATAAGTCTTGAGGATGCGGTGGCTGTAGGTTGTGTCGGACATCCAATTTCCCCCTGTGAGTGATCCTGCAATTTTGCCAGTTCCGTAGACGGTTTGGCAGGTTGAGGGAGAGCGTTCCCACATCATCACAGGTTGAATGTCGATCAGGAACATTGCACGACAGGAGAGCTTGCCGGTTTCAGATTCCTTGCCAGACGCGGAGGGGCGAGAGAGAAAGGGGAAGAAATGGCCAGTCTGATCTACGTGCAGTAACAGAAATTCCGATCCGTGTGCTATCGAGCATGCGCGAACCCATCGTGCATCCCAACGTGTAGGCGCGGACTGCACCGCACTCCGCCGGCTGCTAGCCCTGCATGAACGGCCTCAGTGCGCTCGGGTTTGAGCGTCACGCCGCACTCTGGCTGCGCCAGCGGGGCATTGAGGTCAACGTGGCCTTTTGGTCCAAGGGCTTGAGCCACAAGTTGGTAAGAGCGGCCACCAAGGTTGCTAGCTTGGATGGCCACTTGCAGACATTGACGAAGCCTGCGCGACGTAGAGGGAAACCGCTTGTGGCAGTGGGCCAGGCAGAGCGGTTACTTCTTGGATGCCATGCGCTGGTAGAGCTTGTAGACGCCGAACATCGCCGCACCACCCGCAATTGGTGCAGCCGCGACCACCCCCAGTCCAGCAAGCATGCCACCGCCCACAACGCTCCCGACGGTTGCCAAGCCGGAGGTCACGGCGGCTGCACCGGCGGTCCCGGCCGCTGCACCACTGGTTACGCCGAGGATCGCAGAAGTTGCGCCAGCGACGGCTCCGCCGCCGGTCGAAATCGCGGCACCTGCGGCCGATGAACTCTTCTTCCTTGCCATACATTTCCCTGTTGGTTTTGAGTTGTGGGCAGAATCATCGC
>NZ_JASJSI010000116.1:0-12705 GCF_030237085.1 Stenotrophomonas maltophilia group sp. Smal32 | reverse complement strand
GGTGGTAGCTGCATCAGACCACAGGCGGGCGGGAGAGGTTCCCGCGCCACGATCCTGTAGAGCCGAGCCTACGCTCGGCTGCTTGTCGAGCGTCGGTTTGGGTCAGCCGAGCGTGGGCTCGGCTCTACAGGAAGGGTTACGCAGGTTTTACGCGCGGGGCCGGCCAAGGGCATCGCACCTTTACGGCCGCCGCGCGCATCGTGTGCCCACCGCGCCGCAGGGCGCATTCCGCAAGGTGTTGTATGACCCTCCTGGTGATCCGCCACGCGTCTTCGTCGGCGCCGCGTCCGCAGCTGCCGGCGCAGCTGGCCGGCCATCGCGTGCTGTGCAGCGATTGCGCCAGCCTGTCCGAAGTACGCCAGTGCCTGTGCCAGCCGCAGGCGCGTTCGGCCGACTGGGTGCTGCTGGATGTCGGCGTGGCCGACGAAGCGCAATGGCAGGCCGAGGGCGGTGCGTTGCAGGCGGCGCTGGAACGTCTGCCGGCGCAGTACATCGAGCTGCAGTCGCCCAGCGAGCTTGGCCTGGATGCGCGCCTGCGCCTGCAGCATGGCCCCGCCGCAGTGGTGATCGACCAGCGCAGCCAGCAGGCCGGCTATCCGCTGTCGCTGGCCATTGTCGGTCGCCGCCTGGCGCAGGAGGGCTGAGCCATGTCGATCTTCATCATCCGTGGCCCGGAAGCCGCCGGTGCGTTGATCCGTACCGCCATGCCGCTGCCGGCGCCGGTGCTGAAGTCGCTGGTGCATCGTGCGATCGACGCCGGCACCAGCGTGGCGATCCGTGCCTGTGGTTCGGAACAGGAACTGCTGGATGCACTGCGCGTGGCCGACCACAGCCGCGGCGAGGTGACGCTGCTCGATCCGGGCGCGTGCGCCAACAGCCTGCGCCTGCAGCGTCTGCTGCCCTATCTGCACAACGCGTACGTGGAAGTGCATGACGACGGCGCGGTGGCCGAGCCGTGCCTGCCGGCTGGTGTCGGCCATCGACTGGGCATTGCTGCAGGGTATGGCGCGCAGAGCTATGTGCTGGCGCTGGACATCGCGCTGGATCACCTGGGGCTGGCCGAGCAGGCCAATCGGGTGCACGTGGGGACGTAAACCGCTGGTGTAGCGTCGAGCCATGCTCGACTGGCTTTTCCGCCTTTGTAGAGCCGAGCCCATGCTCGGCTGCCTTTCCAGGAAACATCAGCCGAGCACGGGCTCGGCTCTACAGAAAGAAAAACGGCGGGGTTTCCCCCGCCGTTTTTTGTTTCTTACTTCAGCCCGCGGAACTTCAGCAGCGGTTCCACCGACGGGTCCTTGCCGCGGAAATCGCGGTACAGGGTCGACAGCTCCACGCTGTTGCCGCGCGAGAGGATCTTGTCGCGGAATTCCTGGCCGTTGGCCGCCGTCAGGCCACCGTGTTCGGTGAACCACTGGTAGGCGTCATGATCCAGCACTTCGGCCCAGAAGTAGGCGTAGTAGCCGGCCGAGTAACCGCCACCCCAGATGTGGTCGAAGTAGGTGGTGCGGTAACGCGGCGGCACCTGCGGCAGATCGACCTTGAACTTCTTCAGCGCGCTGGCTTCAAAGGCACCGACATCCTGCAGCGGCGCGTCGGCCTTCTGCGTGTGCCAGGCCAGGTCCAGCAGTGCGGCCGACAGGTACTCGGTGGTCGCATAGCCCTGGTTGAAGCTGCGTGCCTTGAGGATCTTGTCGACCAGTTCCTGCGGCATCGCCTCGCCGGTCTTGTAGTGCTTGGCGTAGTTGGCGAACACCTTCGGGTCCAGTGCCCAGTGCTCGTTGAACTGCGACGGGAACTCGACGAAGTCGCGCGAGGTGGCGGTGCCGGCGATCGACGGGTACTTCACGTTCGAGAACATGCCATGCAGTGCGTGGCCGAACTCATGGAACATGGTGGTGACGTCGTCGAAGCTGATCAGCGCAGGCTGGCCGGCGGCCGGCTTGGTGAAGTTGCAGACGTTGTAGACCACCGGCTTGGCACCGGTCAGGCCGTCCTGTTCGACGAACACGTCCATCCAGGCGCCACCGGACTTGCTGTCACGCTTGAAGTAGTCGGTGTAGAACAGGGCCAGCGAGGTGCCGTCCTTGTCGAACACTTCGTACACCTTCATGTCCGGGTTGTAGGTCGGAATGTCGGTGCGCGGCTTGAAGGTGATGCCGTACAGCTGGGTGGCGGCGTAGAAGACGCCGTTCTGCAGCACGTTGTCCAGTTCGAAGTACGGCTTGACCTGCGACTCGTCCAGATCGTACTTGGCCTTGCGCACCTGCTCGGCGTAGAAGTCCCAGTCCGAGGCGGCGACCTGGAAGCCGCCCTTCTGCGCGTCGATCACCTTCTGGATCTCGCCGGCTTCGGCACGGGCCTTGGCAGTGGCGGCCGGCACGGTGTCGGTCAGCAGCTTCAGCGCGGCGGCCGGGGTCTTGGCCATCTGGTCGCCCAGCTGGTAGTCGGCGAAGGTGTCGAAGCCAAGCAGCTTGGCCTTCTGCGCACGCAGCTGGGCCAGGCGCTGCACGGTCTGCCGGGTGTCGTTGGCATCGCCGCGCTCGGCGCGGGTTTCCGAGGCCTTCAGCACAGCGGCGCGCTGGTCGCGGTCGCTCAGCGAGCCGAGCACCGGCTGCTGGGTGGTGTTCTGCAGCGGCAGCAGGAACTTGCCATCCAGCTTGCGGTCCTTGGCGGCGGCCGCAGCATTGTTGATCGCGTCCTCGTCCAGGCCGGCCAGCTTTGCCTTGTCGTCGATAACCACGGCCGCAGCGGCGGTCGCCGCCACCAGACGGGTGTGGAACTGGGTGGAGAGGGTGGTCTCTTCCACGTTGAGCTTGCGCAGCGAGGCCTTGTCGGCGTCGGACAGCTGCGCACCCGCACGCACCAGGCCGTCGTAGTAATGCTCGACCAGGCGCTTCTGCACCGGATCCAGTTCCAGCGTGTCGCGCTGGTCATAGATCGACTTCACGCGAGCGAACAGCTTCGGGTCGAGATTGATCTCGTCCTGGTGCGCAGCCAGCTTCGGCGCCACTTCTTCCTGGATCTTCTGGCGCGCGTCGTTGGTATCGGCCTGGACCAGGCCGAAGAAGATGCGCGACACGCGGGTCAGCGTCTCGCCGCTGCGCTCCATCGCCACGATGGTGTTGTCGAAGGTGGCCGGCTCACTACTGTCGGCGATCTTGCGCACGTCGGCCAGGTGCTGGCGCATGCCTTCCTCGAAGGCCGGCAGGTAGTCGCTGTCCTTGATCTTGTCGAACTGCGGCGCCTGGAACGGCAGCGTGCTGGCGCTCAGCAGCGGATTGGTGGAGGCTTCGGCCGGCTGCTGGGCCGGGGCTTTCTGGGCATCGGACACGGGGGTGGACTCCTTGCCGGAACAGGCCGCCAGCGCCAGGCTGATGGCGGCGGCCAGGACTACGGTACGCGACATGTAAAACGCTCCTTGGGCAGATGGTATGGAATACCAGCCCTCCACCCTACTCCTGTCGCGCTCGCCCGGCATGTGCCGGACGTGGCGTCTATGCGGCGGCCTGTGGCCGGCTCAGACCGTGCCGCGGGTCTTGCCGATCCACGGCCGGTAGAACTCGCGGATGGCGGCCATGTCGGCGGCGTCATCGCCGCTGGGCGTGAACAGCGGGCCGATGCCGATGGTCTTTTCCGGATAGTGGAAATACGCGGCCAGGATCGGTACGTCGGCCATCCGGGCGATCTTCAGGAAGCCGGCCTTCCAGTCCTTCACCGCCTTGCGGGTGCCCTCGGGCGTGATGGCGAACCACATCTTCTCGTTGTTGCGCAGCAGATCCACCGCCTGCCCGACCGTGCCCTGCGGCGAGCTGCGATCCAGCGGGATCACGCCCAGCTTGTGCAGCAGCGGCCCCAGCGGCCACCAGAACAACGAGGCCTTGCCCAGCACCTTCACCTTCATGCCCAGCGCGATCTTGGCCGCCATGCCCCACAGGCCGTCCCAGTTGGAGGAGTGCGGGGCGATGATGAACACCAGCCGCGGGATGTCAGGCAGGGTGCCGGTCACCTTCCAGCCGCCCATGCGCAGGGTGCAGCGCGCCAGCCAGCGCAGGAAGGCGTTGGGTTTGACCTGTGGCATCTGCGGCGGCACGGCCGGCAGCAACGAAGTCGGCTTGTTCAAGCAATCACTCCCAGTCACGTGATGAGCGCCCGCGCTTGATCTGCGCGCGCCCGCGTTTGGCGTCCAGACGACGCAGTTTCGACCCGAGGGTCGGCTTGGTGGCCTTGCGCGGTTTGGGCACGCTCAGCCCGGCCTGGATGAAGGCCGCCAGCCGCTCGCGCGCATCCTCGCGATTGCGATCCTGGGTGCGGAAACGTTGCGCGTCGATGACCAGCACGCCTTCGCCGGTCATGCGCCGGTCACGCCGCGCCAGCAGGCGCTCGCGCAACGGGTCGGGCAACGAGGGCGAGTTGGCCACATCGAAACGCAGTTCCACCGCGGTGGAGACCTTGTTGACGTTCTGGCCACCGGCACCGCTGGCGCGCACGAACCGCTCGACGATCTCGCCGTCGGGGATTTCAAGCTGCGCGCTGATGGTGACCGGTCCACTGCCCATCCGCGCATTGTAGCGGCAGCCACGTGTCGGAGTGCGCATCGCGCGCCGTATGCCGCCGATCAGGTACCGAACACGCCGCCTTCGCCTTGGCTGCGGGTATGCTGGCCATCCCATGTACCGCAGGAAGCTTCGCATGACCCGCTCCGCACCCGCCCTGCCATCCCTGCTGCGCCGCGCTGCCCTGTTGCTGGCGCTGGCCGTGGCCAGTGTCCCGGCCCTGGCCGCACCGCCGACCGACGGCGACATCAACCGCCTGCTCTCGGCCTCGCGCGCGCAGAGCATGATCGACACCATGCTGCCGCAGATCGAGGCGATGCAGCAGCAGCAGTTCCAGCAGGTGGCCGCGCAGCGCCAGCTCAACGCCCAGCAGCAGGAACAGCTCAAGCGGATCCAGGCACGGACCAGCCAGACCCTGCGCCAGGCCCTGTCGTGGCAGCAGCTGCGGCCGATGTACGTGGACCTGTACAAGAAAACCTTCAGCAAGGAAGACGTGCTGGCGATGGCCGAGTTCTATGAGAGCGCGGCCGGCCAGAGCCTGCTGGACAAGACCCCGGCGCTGATGCAGAACGTGATGGTAGCGATCCAGGCGCGCATGCAGCCGCTGTTCGCAGACCTGCAGAAGGACCTGGAAGCGATCGTCAACGAGCCGGAAAAGAAATAACGGGGTGCGCCGGGCCACGCCCGGCCGCTGGCTGTAGAGCCGAGCCCACGCTCGGCTTACCGCAGCAGCATCAGGCGTCGTCCACCTGCCAGCCGAACAGGTCCAGCGCCTTCTGGAACCCATGGTCCAGCGGCGCACGTACATCGACCACGCCACCATCAGGATGCGGGAAACGCAGGCGCTCGGCGTGCAGCAGCATGCGGTGCACGCCCTGCATGCGGAAGATGCGGTTGTGGCGGCCATCACCGTGGCTGGTGTCGCCGATCATGTGATGTGACAGGTGCTTGAGGTGCCGGCGGATCTGCCGGAAGCGCCCGGTCTGTGGCTGGCAGCGCAGCAGCGCGTACCGTGAGCTGGTGAACTCGCCGACCGGCACCGGCAGCTCGCCGATGGCCAGGCGCTGGAAATCGGTGATCGCCGGCTTCTTCACCGGCTTGCCCGGGCCACCGTCGAGGTCGTGGTCGACCCGCCAGGACAGTTCGGCCGGCCAGCCGCGGCAGACGGTCAGGTAGTCCTTCAACACCTCGCCGCCCATCAGGGCCTTGCCCAACGCACTGGCGGTATCGCGGTCGAAGGCCAGCAGCAGGCAGCCACTGGTGGCCCGGTCCAGCCGGTGGACCAGGAAGATCGGGCGGCCCAGCTGCTCGCGCAGGCGGTCGGCCAGGAAATCGTCTTCGCCACGGGCCAGCTTGCTGTCGTGGACCATCAGCCCGGCAGGCTTGTTGACCACGGCCAGGCGTTCATCCAGGTTCAGCAGCTGCAGGGGCGCGGTGTCGGTCTCGACCGCGGCGAGGGTCTCGGGTTCGGTGCTCACCGCGGGATTATCGCAGATCGGGGTCAGAACCCTTTTCCTTCGGAAAAGGGTTCTGACCCCGATGCGGGGCGGCACGGCAATCAGCCGTTGCGCACGGCCAGCAGTTCACCATTGCCCACCGGCACCAGGCTGGTGCTGAAGTCCGGATCAGCCTCCAGCAGCGCCCGCAGCGGTTCCATCTCTTCCGCGTGCGAGGTGGCGTTGTCCACCACCAGCAGGCCGCCCGGGCGCAGCACGCGACGCAGCTGCGGCCACCAGCCGGCGTACTGCCCGCGGTCCGAATCGAGGAACAGCAGATCGATGCTGTCCTCACCAGCCTGAGCCAACCACTGCCCGGCATCGCCGTGCACCAGCGTGATGTGCTCGCCCAGACCGCTGCGTGCAAAGTTCGCACGTGCCATCGCCACCTTGTCCCCGGCGAACTCCAGCGTGGTCACGTGGCCGTCGATGGCGGCGGCGGCCTCAGCCAGCCACAGCGTGGAATAGCCGTTGGAGGTGCCGACCTCCAGCACCCGCCGCGCTGCGCCGAAACGCACCAGCACCGCCAGGAATTCGCCCGTATCCGGTGTGATGTTGAGCATGCGGCGGCCGCGTTCGACTTCACGGGCGTCGTTTTCGGCACCAAGCCGGGCCAGTTCATTCTTCAGTTCCGACAGTTCCAGAGCCATTTTCCCACTGAGCTCGCCATGAGGCAGCGTCCATTCTTACCCGAATCCCGAATTTCGTACTAATCCTAGAGCCGCTGCATTTTCACGCTGAGATAGTTCCCGCCTCCTTCACGCGGGGGCAGCATGCCTGGCCGCCGCGAACCCGGCTTCCGCTAGGACACAGCCATGACATTGAACATTCTGGCAATCGGCGCCCATCCAGATGACATCGAACTCGGTTGCGGTGGCAGCCTGGCAAAGCTCGCCCGCGCCGGCTCACGCATCCATGCACTGGTACTCAGCCGCGGCGGCCGCGGCTGCCACGCCGGCATCGATCGCAGCGAGGAATCGCATCGCGCGCTGCGCCGACTCGGGGTGGCCGAGGTGATCCAGAAGGATTTCCCCGACACGCGATTCCCCGCCTGCCGCAACGACATCATCGCGTCGATCGAACAGGCCTGCGCCGTGAACGGACCAGGCCGCGTCTACACGATGTGTGGCGAGGATCATCACCAGGACCATCGCACCGTCCACGAAGCGTCGATCATCGCCTGCCGCCACATTCCGCAGATCCTCTGTTATGAGAGCCCCAGCACCCTGCCGCAGTTCGCGCCACAGGTGTTCGAGGACATCAGCGCGCAGCTGGAGCTGAAGATCCACGCGCTGCGCGAGCATGCCAGCCAGGGCGATCGCCATTACATGCAGGAAAGCCACCTCCGCTGCCATGCGCAGTTCCGTGGTCAGCAGATCGGCATCGGGCCCAGCGAGGGTTTCCTGCCATACCGGTTGGTGCTGTGATGAAGACACTGTTGTTCCTGGCCATGTGCGCCTTCATCCTGGTGCGCATCTGCGTGCAGGTCTCGCGCCGGCCCAGCACCCGCCTGTACAGCATCGACGCGATCGTGCCGGCCTACAACGAAGCCCCGTGCCTGGAGCGCTCGCTGGCCAGCCTGTTGGAAAACCCCTACGTGGCGCGGGTGATCTGCGTCAACGATGGTTCCACCGACAACACGGCTCAAGTGCTTGATGCGCTGCAGGTACGCTGGCCCGGGCGTCTGGTGGCCGTGCACCAGGCCAACACCGGCAAGGGCGGTGCACTGATGCACGGGCTGCAGCACGCGACCGCCAAGCAGGTGTTCCTGACCGATGCAGATACCTATATCGATCCACGCAGCCATGGCCTGGGCCATCTGCTGGACGAGATCGAACGCGGCGCCGATGCAGTTGGCGGCATCCCTTCTTCCAGTCTGCAAGGTGCCGGCTTCCTCCCCCATGTGCGCGCCAGCCTGAAACTGCCGATGATCGTGATCAAGCGCAGCTTCCAGCAATGGCTGGGCGGCGCACCGTTCATCGTCTCCGGTTCGTGTGGCCTGTTCCGCACTTCGGTGCTGCGCAAGGTCGGGTTTTCCGATCGCACCTGCGTGGAAGACCTGGACATGTCCTGGTCACTGGTTGCGCAGGGCTATCGGGTTCGCCAGAGCGTCCGCTGCGTGGTCTACCCGCAGGAATGCAACACGCTGGTGGAGGAGTGGCGGCGATGGCGACGCTGGATCGTCGGCTATGCGGTATGCATGCGCCTGCATCGGCGCCTGTTGCTGACCCGCTTCGGCCTTTTCAGCATCCTGCCGATGATGCTGCTCGCCCTGGCCGGCATCGTCCTGTCGCTGCAGGTATGGTTCGGCGCGGCCCGGCTGCACGGACCCGGTGGCCTTGTACTGTCGGTGATGCCCCTGTTCTGGGTCGGCATCGTCATGCTGCTGGCAGTGATCAGCGCCGTCCACCACCGACGCGCGTGGCTGGTGCCGGCGGCGGCCTTCTCGATGCTGTATGTACTGCTCGCCTACGCGATCTGGCTGCTGCACGGCCTGGCGGGACTTTTCACCGGCCGTGAGCCGGTGCGCGACAAACCGACGAGGTACCCGCATGTGGTGGAATGACCTCGACGCCATGGCAGAGGCGCTGTCGACACTGGCGCCCCGCACTGACCCCAGCGCACGGGTCTCGCCACGGGCCACCCTGCAGGGGGCCGTACGGATCGGTGCCGGCAGTCGCATCTGCGACGGCGCCCATGTCCAGGGTCCTGTGTCGATCGGCCGCGACTGCCTGATCGGCAACAACGCGCTGCTGCGCGGCCCGCTGTGCATCGGTGACGGCACGCGCATCGGCTTTGCCAGTGAACTGAAGAACGCGCGGTTGGGCAGCCAGGTCAGCGTCGGTCCGCAATGCTTCATCGCCGACAGTCGTATCGATGACCGGGTCTATCTCGGCGCTCTGGTGCGCACCAGCAACCACCGCCTCGATGGCGCCGCCGTCAGCGTGCACATCGAAGGCACCGCCATCGACAGCCAACGCGAGAAGCTCGGTGCCTGGATCGGTGAAGGTGCCGCGCTGGGTGTCGGCGTGATCATCCTGCCCGGTCGCATCGTCGCGCCGGGGAGCCAGTTCGGCCCACGTATCACCGTGGAACGAAACCTGCCGCCCGGCCGCTACCGGCTGCTGCAGTCACTGCATTCCCAACCCCTGGAGTAACCCCATGCGATTGATCATCCGTAGCGCACTGCCGTGCGCCCTGCTGCTGGCTGTTTCCAGCGCCCACGCCGGCGTCGACCGTGTCACGGTGCAGCTGGACCATGCCGACTACAGCGATGGCTTCGGCAAGCGTGACGTACAGACCGTGGACGTGGCCGGCCGCAATGGCGACAGCCGCTGGCACCTCGGGCTGGCCCATGGCGAGCGTGACTACGGCAGCAGGCGATTCAGCGGCAACCGCGTGCAGGGCTCGCTGCACCATCGCTGGAGCCCGCGCCTGTCCACCCGCACTGCCGTCACGGCATCCAACGATGATCCCGTGTTCGTCAACCGCCAGGTGAACCAGGACATCCTGTGGAAAGTGGCACCGCAGACCGTACTGAGCGTGGGCGGCAAATACGCCCAGTACCATGCCGGCGCCTACGTGAGCGGGTGGTCGGTGGGTGCCTCGCATTACTTCCCGCGCGTGACCACCTCACTGCGCCACGAGCGGCACCGCCAGTCCAATGGACCGGATGGGCATGGCACCACACTGTCGCTGCGACTGAAGGATGCGCAAGGCCGTGGCTCGACCCAGCTGTGGCTGGGCAGCGGTACGTCCGGCTACACCGCCGAGTCCGATCCGCTGCTGCTGCGCGAGCACGACGCACGGCGTGCCTTCCTGCGCCGCAGCCAGCCGTTGGGTGAGCACCTGGTGCTGGACGTGGGTGTCGGCAAGACCTGGCACAAGACGCGCCTGGACAGCTTCCAGAGCGTGCAGTCGCACCTGGGCCTGGGCTACCACTGGTAAGCCTGTGGTCGATCGGCGGCGCACATTGCCGCCGATCTTCAATCTGCTGGGGTCAGCGCCACCACGCGCGTGCCAGCGCAACGACACCTACCACACCGGACAGCCAGCTCCACATCGGCAGGTCGCCCCAGTACCAGCCCGGCGGCTGCAGCACATACATCAGCGCGGCAATGGCGAGCAGGCCGACACCGGTGATCGCACCCACCGCGCGCTTCTGCAGGCGCTGCAGACTGGCATCGAGCACAACCAGGTCGCGCGAACGCATCGCCAGTTCGTGGCGGCCCTCCACCTGCTGGGTCAACCAGGCGTGCACCAGGCGCGGCATGTCCGGCGCGTGGGTCATGATCTCCGGCAGGCGCTTGCCGATCTCGCGTACCACCCGGCGCGGGCTGTAGCGCTCGCGCAGGATCTTCGCCAGTACCGGCTTGGCCACCGCCCAGATATCGATCTGCGGGTCCAGCTGGCGGCCGACGCCCTCGATGTTCAGCAGGGTCTTCTGCAGCAGGATCAGCTGCGGCTGCAACGTCAGCTGGTAACGCTGCGCCACGCGGAACAGCTTCATCAGCACTTCGGCCAGCGAAATCTGCGACAGCGGCCGGGTGAAGTACGGCTCGCATACCGAGCGCACCGCCGCTTCCAGATCGTCGATGCGTACGTGGTCGGGCATCCAGCGTGCCTGCACGTGCAGTTCGGCGATGCGACGGTAATCCCGGTTGAAGATGGCCATGAAGTTCTCGGCCAGGTAGTACTGATCTTCCTGCGAGAGCTGGCCCATGATGCCGAAGTCCAGCGCGATGAAGCGCGGATTGGCTCGGCGCGCCGGATCGGTGTCGACCCAGATGTTGCCGGCGTGTGCATCGGCATGGAAGAAGTTGTCGCGGAACACCTGGGTGTAGAACACCCGCACACCCTTGGCGGCCAGCGCCTTTCGGTCGATGCCGGCCTTGTCCAGCGCGGCGATGTCGTCGGACGGAATGCCCCACACCCGCTCCAGCGTCAGTGCGCGCTCGGCGGTGTGGCTCCAGATCACTTCCGGCACGTACAGGTCGTCGCTGTTCTCCCAGAAACGACGCAGCACGCTGGCATTGGCGCCCTCGCGCTGCAGGTCCAGTTCGGCGGCCAGGGTGTTCTCGACTTCGGCCACCACTTCGCGCGGGCGGATCTTGTCGGCGCGTGGGTGGGTGCGCTCGACCAGCGCGGCCAGCGAGTTGAGCAGCGCAATGTCGGCGTCGATCTGCTTCTCGATGCCCGGACGCAGCACCTTGACCACCACCTGGCGGCCATCGGCCAGCGTGGCCGCGTGGACCTGCGCGATCGAGGCCGAGGCCAGTGGTTCGGTATCAAAGCTGGCGAACGCTTCGCTGACCGGCAGGCCGAGCGCGTCCTCGACGATGCGGCGCGCGGTCTCGCCATCGAACGGCTTGACCCGGTCCTGCAGCAGGGTCAGCTCGTTGGCCACGTCCGGCGGCACCAGGTCGCGGCGCGTGGACAGGATCTGGCCAAACTTGACGAAGATCGGGCCGAGGTCCTGCAGCGCCAGACGCAGGCGGGCGCCACGCGACTGCGAAGCGATACTGGCCGAGGCGCGCGGCACGAACGGCTTGGCCAGGCGCAGCCAGCGCTCGGCCGGCGTGCCCTGCAACAGGTCGTCGAGACGGTAACGCAGGATCACCCGGCCAATGCGGCTTGCCCGCAGCACGGCCTTCATGCGGCACCCCGCAGCCGCTGTACGCGTGCACCAAGGCGCTCCACGTCATCGCGCAGCACATCCACGTCGTCGTGGAAGGCATCCAGCTCCGCACGTGGCACCACGTCGCGCGATTCCTCGGTGATGAACTCGGCAGCGCTGTGGGCCAGGTCGATGGCACCCTGGCGTGCATGCTGCAGGGCGCTGCGCAGGGTGTTGGCGACCTGCACGCCCAGCACTTCGCCGAACACGCTGACGAAGGGCTGCTGCCAGTCCGGGTCGAAGCCCTTGGCCAGCTGCTGCAGGCGACGCGCCAGCTCGGCATCGCCGGCCACGCGCACACGGCCCTTGCCGTTGTTGTCACCGCGCCGCGCGTTGGCCAGCAGCGGCAGTTGAGCGAGCACGCCGGCCAGGCTGCTGCGCACGGCCAGGTCGGCCTCCTGCGCGTCCACCGGGCCGACCCGCAGTGCATCGCCGTCGACGCTGATGCGCATGGCCAGCGAAGGCGCTTCCAGGGTCAGGTCGATATGCCGGCCGTCGAGGCTGACCAATGCATGGCGGGTATCCGGATCCAGCGCCAGTGCGCGGTTCAGGGCGATCTGCAGGGCGCGGCCAGCGACCGGCTTGAGGGACTTGAGCAGGGAGAGAGCCATGTGCGCATTCTACCTGCGTGGGTGGGGGGCTTGGGCCGGGCTGCCGCCCGGCACCCGCAGAGGCAACGGCAGAGGCAACGGCAACAGCAATAGCCGAAGCAACAGCAACAACCGGCATTCCGTGGGTTGACGGGGTGGGGGGGGGTGGGGGGGGGGGCCGCACCAAGCCCCCGTAATCACGCGGCCCGCAAACCCCCGGGGCCCCCGCCCCCCCCCCGGCCCCCCCCCCCCTGGGCAGGGTTTTGGGGTGTGTTTGGGGGGGTCCCCAAACCCCCCCAACCACCAACACCAAACATAATTAGTAAAAAGACAACAATATAAAAACCATAACACCCTTTATTGATAGTTCAAAAAGACACCAAACCACG